>NZ_JAGQCS010000010.1 GCF_024346315.1 Cyanobium sp. ATX 6F1 | reverse complement strand
GCAGCGGCTGACTGAGGCCCATCGATGGGGCCCGGACAGCAGAAGGACGGAGTCTCAGCTATTCAGCTCAGGGGTCGATCCGCTGTGGCCAGGGGTTCGCTGCTCAATTGGCAACAAACTCCTAGGCCTGGGTATCCGCCACCACCCGATCGGTGACAGCGTCGCTGACGTCGTTCAGGCCTGCCAGATCTCCGCGAGGTTCAAGCGAAGCCCCGGCAGCCCATCGCCACCATCAAGTTCACACGCACCCTCCAGTCGCTGCCTCTCACCATGGGCTGGCCAGATCTCCACCAACTGCTCCTCGGGCAGCAACAACCAACCCAGCTGGGCGCCGTTGGCCTGGTAGGTGGTGAGCTTGCGCCGCAGGGCGCTGTTGCCGCGGGGGCCCTGATCGCTGGGGCTGGCCAGTTCCACCACCAGATCGGGGCAGAGGGGCGGAAAGCCCCGGCGCTGCTCGGGGCTCAGAGCTTGCCACCGTTCCAGACGAATCACAGAGGCATCGGGGCTGAGCACGGGGCCATCAGGCAGGCGGAAGCCTCCCGAGCTGTCGAACACCTTCCAGCCGCCCGCCTCTCCAGCAAAGCGCTGCAGCTGGAACAGAAGCAGGCTATTAGGGCATCAAACGAGAGGCTGGTGGCTGGGCTGGTGGTGAGAGTCATCGCCCCAGGTCTGCCGTGGGTACAACGTAGCGAAAGCGCTCTGAATGGCTCTGCGGCGTGGGCCAGACTCACCCAGGTGTTTGGAACAGCTGCAGCCATGGCGGAAGCGGATGTGCGCTGGCTGCAACGGCTTGACAACTACGGTCGCGCCCTTGCCACTCTGCAACGGGCTATCGCCACGGCCCGCTCTCGCCCTCTCAATGAGCTGGAGGAGCAGGGGTTGATCCAAGCTTTCGAATTCAGCCATGAACTGAGCTGGCAGCTGTTGAAGGATTTTCTGGTGGATCAGGGCGTGAGCGGGATCAGCGGTTCGCGGGATGCGGTGCGGGAAGCCGTGGTGAGGGATCTGCTCAGACCGGGCTGCGAAAACGTGTGGATGGCGATGATCCGCAGCCGCAATCTCACCAGCCACACCTACAACCCCTCCCTGGCTCAAGAGATCGCAGGCCTGATTGTGGAAGCGTATGGGTTGGAGCTGCAGGCTCTGCATGATGAGATGGCGAAGCGGGCCAGGCAGCGTTGACAGCATCCCTAGAACCGATTGAAACCGGCATCCCTGGGCTTCCGGTGGAGGCCACAACCCTGGTGCTGGAGAGGATCCACCTCCATCCAGCGGTGCAGCGAGTGATTCTCTACGGGTCACGGGCGCTGGGCCGGCACCGCTCCGGATCCGACATCGACCTGTGCCTTCAGGCCCCGGCCCTGGGGCTGGGCGAGCTGCTGCAGCTTGGCGCTGAACTCGATGATCTGCTGCTGCCCTGGCGGATCGATCTGCAACTCCTGCATCTGATCGACCACCCCACCCTGTTGGAGCACATCGCCAGGGCAGGGATGGTGTTGTGGGAGCCGCCAGGGGCGGCATGAAGCTGGATCAGTCATCCACCCCGGCCCCCACCTGATTGAGCCATAGCTGCTGATACAAGCTCCCCTCCCGGGCGCTCAGTTCCCTGTGGCTGCCCTGCTCCACGATCCGCCCTGCCTCCATCACCACAATCACATCGGCCTGCTTCACGGTGCCGAGGCGGTGGGCGATCACAAGCTTGGTGATGCGGCCATCGAGCGCTTCGAGCGCATCCTGCACCAGCCGCTCGCTCTCGGAATCGAGCGCACTTGTGGCCTCATCGAGGATCAGCAACTCCGGCCGGCGCAGGATCGCCCGGGCCAGGGCAATGCGCTGGCGCTGGCCGCCGCTGAGCCGGAAGCCGCGCTCCCCCACGATCGTGTCGTAGCCCTCGGGTAAGTCGTTGATGAAGCCGGCCGCGTTCGCCACCGCCGCCGCCGCCTCGATCTGCGCGCGCGTGGCCCAGGGGCAGCCGAAGGCGATGTTGCCGGCCAGGGAGATGTTGAACAGAAAGGTGTCCTGGCTCACCACCCCCAGCCGTTGCTGCCAGCTGTTCAGTTCCAGGGTGCGCAGGTCCAGCCCATCGATCAGCACCCGCCCGCGGCTCGGTTCATAGAGCCCCACAAGCAGATCGGCGATCGAGCTCTTGCCCGCCCCGCTCGGCCCCACCAGGGCCACGGTGGCCCCCTTGGCAATCACCAGATCGAGGCCGTTCAAGGCCGCCGGCCCCTCGCCTCCGTAGTGCAGCTGCACCTGCTCGAGGCGGATCTCCCGCTCCAGGCCCCCAAAGGGCACCCCGCCCTCGCGAACGAAGCTCTTGCCGCCGGGGCTGAGGATCGCATTCAGCCGTCCGAGCCGGCCGCTGTTGTCGGCCAGGCCATTGAACAGGCCCGCCAGCCCTGAAAAGCGTACGTTCAGGCGCTGCAAGGCCAACACGAAGGTCACCAGGCTCGGCAGCACCCCGGAGGTCTTCGAGCCGAACACCAGCAGGCTGAGGCCCCCCATCACCGCGATCGCCGCGATCGGCAGGAAGCTGCTGAACGGGCCGATCACATTCAGCAGTCGGCTCTGGCGCCGCAGGCTGGCCTCCAGTTCACCCATGCGCGATCGCAGCGCCCGATCGGCGCTCTGGCGCTGGCCGCTGCTGTGCAGCAGCCGCAGGCCCTGGATGTCTTCGGTGATTCTGGCCGCGATCTCGGCCTGCAGGCCACTCAGTCGCTCGGCCCCGAAGCGCAAGCGCGGCAGCAGCAAGCGCTGCACCGAGCTGATCAGCGCCCCCAGCAGCCCCGCCGCCAGCAGCAGCCAGGGGGAGAGGCCCACCAGGATCCCCAGATAGATCGCGATCAGCAGCAGCGTGATCAGGATCTGGCTGGCGGCCTCGATCTGGCTGCGGATCGCGTCCGGCCCGGTGCCGGCGTAGTCGGTGAGATCCCCCACCCGGTAGCTGCTGGCGCAGGGGTAGCTCAGGCTCAGGATCTGGCTGTGGATCCTTGCCGTCACCTGGGCCTTGCAACGGGCGGCGAAGTAGCCGACGCTCACTGCCCCCGCATAGCGCGTGAGGCTCTGAATCAGCTGCAGCAGCACCGCCAGGGCCAGCAGTCCCAGAAACAGCGGCGTGGTGGGCTGGGCCGCCAGCCACTCGGGCGCCCCCGGAATCCAGGGGATCAGGGGCTTGCTCGCCCAGTTGACCGCCGTGGGGGCGCGAGCGTTCGAGAGCAGCTCCACCACCAGGAAGATCACCCCCAAGGTGGCCCCCTCGCTGACACTCTCCAGCAGGCTGCTGAGCAGGTTCACCGCCAGCAGCTTCCACTGCTGGCGCGCCGTCTCCCGGATCAGCTGCGCCGCCGGCTCCTGGTTCAGGAACGGCCCCAGGAGCGGGCCCAGGAGTGGGCTGAGCAGTTTTCGGGGCAGGCGTTTCAAGCGGGGGGACGGGAAAGGGGGGTGGTCAGGTGAGCAGGCGCCGTTGCCGTCGGTGCTTTGGATCAGCTGGGTTCATGGCTCGAAGGGATTGATCAGGCTGATCGTGGTGTCATCGAAGTGGCGGGTGTTGCGGGTCGCCAGCCGCGCGCCGCGGGCCATGGCGATGCCGGCGATCAGCGTGTCGCGCAGGTCCACCGGACGCCCCTTGGCCTTGCGCTCCGCCGCCAGCAGCGCTGCCTTCTGGGACGCCAAACCGTCAAGGGGTGCAATGCGCTCCTGGATCAACTGCAACAGCTGATCGAGCCCCAGCATCAGTCTTCGCTGGCGCTGGGATTCCGGCAGGATCGCAAGGCCGTAGCGCAACTCGAACACCACCACAGCCGGCAACCACAGCTCCTCCAGGGCTTGCCCATCCAGCCACTGCTGAACAGCTGGATCCGGCCGGCGCTGCATCACGGCCGAAACCACGTTGGTGTCGAGCAGGATCACGGGCCCACTCAGCCCACGAAGCGTGCGGGCGTGGCCTCCTGGCCCCTCCATTCGCCGATCGGTTGATCCAACTCCGCCTCAGCAAACAAGGCCACCATCCGGGTGCCCGGCCCCCTCTGATCCTCCGAAAGCGGCTCCTGATCGATCACCTGGCGCAGGATCAGGCGTGCCTCCTCCTCCATGCTGCGGCCATGGCGACGGGCCCGGCGCCGCAGCGCCTCCTTCACCGCCGGATCAAGGTTGCGCACCAGCAATTGAGCCATCCGCACCCCCCCAACTGCTATCACGCTATCAGCGCTGGCGAAGCTCGCCGCTCAGCTGTTCCTCCAGCAAGGCTGGCGTAAGGATGGACAAGCCGCTCACCAACTCCTTGATGGCGAGCAGGTCCTGATCGCCAGTGACCAGTGCCTCAACCCTGGCCACCAAGGCCAGATCAAGGAAGTTCTGATCATCGGGATCACGCACGCGCCAAGCAGCCGGTGCGGCGGAGATGTCACCTGCTACGACCTCCACGAAGGGCAGCACATCTTCAAGAAGAAGCTGGCGATCGACCTCCGCGAGCCGAAACTTGGGATAGGTCAGCACCCGCAGCAGCTCAGCGGTCGTGGTCTTCGAGACCACTGGCACCAGCACAGCGCTCTGCCAGGCCTGACGCATCCATCCCAGGCGACCCTGTTGAAACAGCAGGGCCGACACCAGCACGTTCGTGTCGAGAACGACCCTCACACACCCCGCGACCAGTCCACCGCTTCGGCCAAATCGGCTTCACTGAGGCCCAAGGCTTCGAGGCGCTCTCGAACCGCCCGGGCTCGATCCAGGTGCACCGGTGTCAGCACGATGCGTTGGCCCTCGCAGACCACGTCGTAGTAATCGGCGAGGCCGGCGGCCTCCACCACCGCCTTGGGCAAAGTGAGCTGGTTCTTGCTCGTGCGCTTAGCCAGGACCAAAGCCCACCCCACTCAGTAAGGATTCCTTACTTTAGCGGAATTCAGCGCCGCGCTCAAGGGCTTTGAACTGGGCCAACGGAAGCCATGCAGGCACAACGATTCCTTGATCTGGCCTGCGAACGTGAGCCGGGCTCCAACGTCACGCCTGCGCAGTGCAACGTAAGGGCAGCCACCGGTCAAGGCAGGTGCGCGCCGATGCAGCGCGGCGAAGCGCATTCACTCCAGAAGCCCCAGCTGCCCGGGTAACGGGTTGGTGCCGGGGTGCAGCTGCATCAGGTAATCGAGCGCCTGCAGGCGTTTCATGCCCCGCTCGCGCATCAGCCAGGCCAGGCACACGAGTGGTGAGCGCTCCATTGAGGCCACGCAGTGCACAAATACCGGCCCCTGGGCCTCGTGGCGCAACCGGGCCAGCTCCGCCAAAGCCGCCTCCAGCTCCGCGCGCGTGGGGTTGCGGCCGCTGCGGTGGTCGGGCAGCACCTGCCGCGCCCAGAGGAAACGCTCCGCCAACGCCTGAGGCATCGGCAACTCAGGGGCATCACACAGGCTCAGCACCGCCCGCACCCCTTCGCGCTCCAGCAGTTCCAGGTGCTCCTCCTTCTGGGGTGCCGGCCCGAGGGCCAGTTCATCCCTCAGCACCCAGTCGATCCGAAACCGCGATCGAACGGACATGGCCTAAGGGTTGGCGGAGTCGTTGTAGCTGTTGCGCGCCAGCTGCAGCAGCGTGAGCACGTTCACCAACCCGGTGAGCGGCGTGCCCACCGCCGAAATCGCATCACTGAGCTTGGCGTAGTTGGTGCGGCCCACCACCACCGTGTCGCGATCGCGCAGGGGCGGGTTGCGGTTCTCCGAAACCGGCGAGTTCAGATCCAGGGCGAAGGCCTGCCGGGTGACGCTGCCGTTGCGGTTGATCCGCACCAGTTGCACACGGTTGGTGTTCGCTCGCCAGCTCTTGGCGCCCCCCGCCGCCAGCACCGCCTGCACCAGCGGTGTGTTCGCTGCCAGGGGCACCAGGCCGGGCCGCTCCACCTCACCCACGATGTTCACACTGATCTGGCGTGGCGCCAGGGTGGTGGCGGCCAGCTCGGTGGCTTCGATCACGGGCTCGGTGGCCTTTTCGATCTTGATCGTGTCGCCATCGAACAGCAGCGGGTTCTGCACCTGGTCGCCGTCCTGCACCAACGCCAGCAGGTTCACCCGGGTGCGCCGGTAGGCCACCACCTCACCCGGTAGCCGCCGGCGCAACACCACCTGGCGTAGATCGGCCTCCTGGGTGATCCCGCCCGCCTTCTGGATCGCATCCACCAATGTGGGCAGACCGCTGATCGTCACCTTGGCTTCGGTGTTCGAGGTTTCCGAGCTGGTGAGCGTGTACACCCCCGGCCGCTCCACCTCCCCAACTAGGGCCACCCGCAGGGGCCGCGGCCGGATCAGGCTCAGTTGAAGTTCCGGGCGCAGCAGCTGGCGTCTGTAGAGCGCCTGCAACCAGAGGGTCGCCTGGGAAAGGGTCAGGCCGATCAGGCGCACGCTGCCCAGAAGCGGCAGCGACACGGTGCCGTCGCTGAGGATCTCCACCGGCCCCGAGAGCGGATCCTTGGCATCCCCGCCCAGGAACTTGAGCGCCAGTCCATCGCCGGGGCCAAGGATGTAGGCGTCTTCCTGGAGCTGGGGCGAGCGGCTGGGCGCTTGCAGCGGCATTGCCCCGGGCGTGGCCTGGGCCGGGGGCAGCCAGGAGCCCACAAGAGCCACCAGCAGGATCCCGCTCAGCCCGGCAGCTGCGGCTCGGGGCTGGTTGGTCGGAACACTCTCGGCCATCAACGAACGATCAGCCTGGTTGACCTCTCCGCCAGTATGCGGTCGTTGGCTGGATCAGGCCATGAGCAAAGAGCCGGCGAGAGGTTCAGTTGCCGGCGAAGGGGGGAGCGAAGCGCACCCCACCTGAGCTGGTGTTGTTGCCGGAGTTCTTGCCGGCATTGCCCCGCGACGGGTTGGGGCCCTTGCCGTTGTTGCCGCCGCCGGGGTTGCCCTTGGCTTGGCCATTGTTCTGGGCCACCGCCGGCTCAGCGCTGATCAGGGGGACCACAGGCAAAGCCACTAAAGCAATCAGCAGCAGAAAGGGAATCGCGGGGCGGGCCATGGACGGAAACTGAGCCTGATCCAGCCAAATCTAGATCGAACCACCGAGGTCTAGAACAGTCCAGTGCGGAAGGTGTCGCCCCAGCTCACACTCAGCACCCCCACCCTTCCAAACGGCGATTGGTTGAACACATCCGCCGCCAGCACATTCACCGTGAACGGGAGATCCCGCAGGGGCGTGTACGAGAGGTTGAGGTTGGTGCCCCGGCCGCTGTAGCCCAGCGACAGGCCCACATTGCTCGTGATCTCCAGCCCCAGGGCCGTGAAGAAGGCCGTCGTCGCGCCCTCGAAGTTCTCATCAAGCGCGGCGAAGTTGTTGCCGCCAACGCCCACGCTCCACTGCAACACCTGGTTGAAGTAGGGGTTGGGGGTCCGCAGCGGTGTGGCCATCGTGATCACCCCATAGAGGTTGGACGACGGCTTGGCCTCATTGCCGTATTGATAAAGCCCCTGGGTGCCTCCCGCCGCCAGCACCTGCAGCCGCGGTTCGCTCACCAGCATGCGGCTCACCGACAAATCAAAGCCGCCGTTGAAGTTGAAGTTCTTGACGCTGCCGATGTTCCAGTTCAGCTCCACCGCGACGAGCCGGTAGGCATCCCCCAGGCCCAGGCCCATGTTCATCGCCCCATCCAACCGACCGGCGCGGAGATTGCCTGGGGTGGCCCCCGAGAGACCGATGAAGTAATCGCCCCAGTTGGCGATGTAGGCCGTGGGCAAGGCGCCGCCAAGGTTGGGGGGAGGGAAGGGCTCCTCGATCGGAACCCCCACCAGGCGCTGGGGGGCAGGCTTGATTTCGGGCTTGCCCTCGGGCTTGGTGGCGGGCGCCTGGTCGGCCAGGTTGGCGATGAACTCCGGCTCCCGCTCCCACACCAAGGCCATCGGTGTCGGCGCGGCGGTGGGGGGGCTGCTGGAGGCCGTGCCGCTGGTAGGGGCACTCGGCGGAGCGGCGGGCTCGAGCTCCCACAACAGCCCACCACCGCTGGCTCGGGGGCTGGCGGTAAGGCCGGCCTGGGGGTGGGCGCGGCCCGGCGCCGCCAGCAACGTCAGGCTCCCAAGCATCAGCGTGAGCGCCACCAGCGTTCGCGGAAACGGCTGGGTCACGGGCGCTTCAGGCAGGGCAATCAAGTCGTTGGAACGATAGGTGCCGAATCCAACCCAGGCCAGGCCCTAGCTTGCTGCGATCGGCCCACCGTTTCCCATGCCGAGCGCTCCCCCTTGACCCTGCGGCTCACCAACACCCTGACCCGGCGCACGGAGCCGTTGGTGCCGCTGGTGCCGGGCAAGGTCTCGATCTACTGCTGCGGCGTCACCGTCTACGACCTCTGCCACCTGGGCCACGCCCGCAGCTACATCGTCTGGGATGTGCTCCGGCGTTACCTGATCTGGCGCGGCTACGCCGTGACCTTCGTGCAGAACGTCACCGACATCGACGACAAGATCCTCCAGCGCGCAGCTGAGGAAGGCAGCTCGATGGAGGCGGTGAGCGAGCGCAACATCGCCGCCTTCCAAGCGGACATGGCGGCCCTCAATATCCTTCCGCCCGACCGCATGCCCCGGGCCACCCGCTGCCTCGATGGCATCCGCGCGCTGATCGGCGAACTGGAGGCCAAAGGAGCGGCCTACTCCGCCGATGGCGACGTCTATTTCGCCGTCACCAAGGCCGCGGGCTACGGGAAGCTCTCCGGCCGCGACCTGAACGCCCAGCAAGACAACGCCTCCGGCCGCGTCAGCGGAGCCCAGGAAGCGCGCAAGCACCACCCCTTCGATTTCGCCCTCTGGAAAGGCGCCAAACCAGGCGAGCCCAGCTTCCCCTCCCCCTGGGGCCCTGGGCGGCCCGGCTGGCACATCGAGTGCTCGGCGATGGTGCGCGCGGAGCTCGGTGAATCGATCGACATCCACCTCGGCGGCGCCGATCTGATCTTTCCCCACCACGAGAACGAGATCGCCCAGTCGGAGGCCGCCACAGGGAAACCCCTGGCCCAGATCTGGCTGCACAACGGCATGGTCAATGTGGGCGGCCAGAAGATGAGCAAATCGCTCGGCAACTTCACCACCATCCGCGCCCTGCTTGCCAGTGGCGTCAGCGCCATGACCTTGCGGTTGTTCGTGCTCCAGGCCCACTACCGCAAACCACTGGATTTCAGCGCCGAGGCCCTCGAGGCCGCCGCCACGGGCTGGAGGGGCCTCGGTGCCGCCCTGGCGGTGGGCGGCGCAGCCGCCCTCGGTTGGGAAGCCGGTCCTGAGGCAGAGCCCGACCCCGAGCCCAGCCCCGAGTTGGCGCGCCAGCGCGACGCCTTCATCGCCGCCCTCGATGACGACCTCAACAGCTCCAGCGCCCTGGCGGTGCTGTTCGAGCTGGCCCGGCCCCTGCGCTCGCTGGCCCATCGGCTGGAGCACGGGGAACGACCCTCCCCCGACGACCAGCGCCTGGGCGCCCAATGGCTGTTGCTGGTGGAGCTCGCCGGAGTGCTCGGCCTTGTGGCCGAGCCCAGCGCCCCCGCGGCGGCGGAACCCGCCGGTGGCCCCTCGGAGGCCGAGATCAAGGCCCTGATCGAGCAGCGCCGCACGGCCAAGGCCGCCAAGGACTACGCAAGGGCCGATGGCCTGCGCGACCAGCTGCGCAACCACGGCATCGAACTGATCGATCGGCCCACGGGGGTGACCGACTGGATCAGGAAGTAGCGGCACGCCAAAGGGTCGCTGCGGCCGCCCCTTCCGCCCGGCTGGTTGCCCTTGCGAGCGGCTTAGCCTTGACCCGATGGCCCCGGCGGTGAGCGCGGAGACCGCGATGGCAACGAAGTGATGGCGAAAAAGCAAAGCGGTATCTGGATCTCCCTGCCTCGACTCCTTTCCCTGCCCCTGCCCGCTGCGGCCCTGGCGGTGCTGTGGAGGGATCTTCTGCTCTCTCTTCCTGCCGATGCCCATGAGGAGCGCCAGGCCCTCGAGCAGGCCCTGATGCGCCATGAGCTCAGCCAGCACGATGTCCTGATCGATCAGGACCGCTGGGAACAGATGTTCAGCCGTCTGGAGTCCCTGGTCGGCCAATTGTCCGAGGCGGAGCTGGCCGGCCATCTCGCAGACCTGACACCTCGCTTGTACCAGTTCCTGGTCCATCAAGCCGGGCCTGATCCAGCTCCGGAGGTCATGGCCGACGAGCGGCGCGCTGAGTTGCTCTGGCTCAGCGACAACTGGATGCGCCGCTTTGAGCAACTGCCCTTCGAGCGGCCCGATCCTCTGCCGTTGATGGCCGAGCACCTCTGCCGCTACGGGGCCCTCACCTGGATGAGAAGGAAGGGTCCCCAAGCGCGCCTTCGAGCCCTTTCCCTGCTGCAGCGGCTGCATGCATTGCTGCCTGAAGCCCGGGACTGGGTGCTGCCCAGCATCCGCGAACGGCTGATCCTGAGCGTGGAAGAGCTGAGCCAGGAGGGTGAGCTCGCCGATCCGGACCAGCTTCAGGAACTCCTGGAGGCCTGCCGCTGCCTGGCCGACGAAGAGGCCTTGACCAGCGAACGGCGCTCAGCGATCGATGGGGCGGTGTTCCGCGGCCTGGCCAGCCTGCAGCTCTGGCGGCAGATCAACGACTGAGGTCGTTCAGCGCCCGTTCCAATTGCTCGATGGCAAAGCCCTGAATGATCCGTTCCAGCTCCTGATCGTCCCTGCCGTCGCGGCGGGCCTGCAACAGACAGATCGCGGCCTGCTGCTGGCCCACCTCGCCTTCCATGCCTGGGGTCAGACTGGCCAGTGCGGCCAGAGCCTCCTCAATCCAGTCGTCACCGGGGCGCGATGGCTGCTGCATCTAAAATCCCAGCATGAGGGGGTGATCATTGCAGTCTATCTCTATATCAATTAGAATCGAATTCAGGCCGATGTCAAGGATTCAGACGCAGCTTTTTCGTAATGAGTTGCTCCGAGCCCCGACCGCTGAACGGGAAAGCTGTGCTATTCAACGTTGAATTTCCGTTGAGGGCAAACTTACCTTTTGGATGCTTAAGCTGGGCTTTCTATGGCGACTTCCTTGAACAAATGTGTAGCACCCCTGCAGGGCTATGAGCCAGGAAGCAGATGAACCGCTGCTGCTACTTGCCCAGGCGTTACTGGCCCGAGAAGTAAAGGAGCAGCAAGAGCCCAGCCATCGCTCAGAGCTGCTCAGCACGGCTATCGCCTGCCACAGCCGCATGCTCGAACTCGGCGACAGCGAAAAGCCTGTTGCCTTGGCCATTGCCGGGGCCGATCTGCTGCAGGCCATGCAAAACCTCAGCGGTCACAGTCTCGACATCCCCGACTGGGTGTCGGTGTTTGAAGAGCAATGCTGCCGTTATGGGGCCCTCTGGATCCACGCCCTGCAGCAGCAGGGCCAGCCCATGAGTCGTGAACGTAGTCTGCGGGGAATTGCCCTGCTGCAGCGCCTCCAAGAGCTCCTTCCTGAGCCGATGCCATGGATCAGCAACTTGAGCCTGGACTTGGAACAGGGCATCCGCTCCGCTGCTCCAGCAGTAGAGGGCAATGAGATCCGTCTGGTGGTGGTGGGCAACTGCCAAGCCCACCCGCTGACGCTTGGCTTGATGCAGGCCCTACCCCAGGCCCGCATCTACGCCACTCCTTCGGTGCACATCGCCACGGCCGAAGATGTGGCCCATTTGCATCAACGGCTCAATGATACCGATCTCCTGGTGATGCACCGCGTGCAACCGGGTTACCGAAACGACATCGGTCTGGATTCAGTCACCCTGGCAAGCCTGCTACCCCCATCGGCCCGCAGCGTGGTGCTGCCCAACCTGCATTACGAAGGGCATCACCCCTGGATCGGCTACGCCCAGGATCCGGATGGTCGTCTTTCTAGGTTGGAAGAGGAATCACCCCTCGGCCCCTATCACGACTTCCTGGCCATGGTGGCCGCTCGCGACGATCTGCCGCTTGAGCTTCTGCTCGATTCAGCCTGCCCGGTCGCCGTGCTGGATCAGCTTCGCGCCCATCACCATCATTCTTTGGCGGAGTTGGCAAAACGGGAAAACGACTGCGACCTCTCCATCTCTGACTGGATCAGCAACAACCACAGGCGCCTTCCTATCGCCCACACGATCAATCACCCAACTCAGGCAACCCTGGATAAGCTGCTGCGCCAGCTTCTGCAGATCCTGGGACTGCCCCACGAACTTAGCGAAAATCTCTTTGATGCAGCCGAGCACCTTGGTGCCCTCAGGATCCCGGTGCATCCCTGGGTGCGACAGGCCCTCGGGCTGGATGCCTGGGCCGATAGCTGGGGCCAGCGCCAGGGTGAACCGCTGCCGATCGAGAAGCAGTTGGAGGAATCGATTGCGTTCTACGAGCAACATCCATGGATCCTCGAAGTTAACACCAACCATCCCAAGGCCCTTCTGGCAGGAGACCTTCTCACTGCCAGCGACGCTTCATCCAGGCTCGGAGCCCAGAAAGCCCATAACCACACAATCCAGCCCCTCTCCGCAAGCGACCCGATCCCGTACGCGTTCCTAAATCCCCTCCACGACTTTCCAACCGACGATCAGCTGCCTCTAAGGCCCGCAGTCAATCCTCTAAATTGGGATTTCAAGTTGCACACCTATCGCATCGGCTGGCGTGAGGAGCGAGATGCCATAGTGCTGCCTGTGGGTGTAATCACAAAGGAAGGCTGGCTTTGTGATTGCTTGCAATATCTGCCTCCGCAATGGAGCAGTGCCAACTGGATGAGCTCCATGGCGGGATATAACCTCTGCGACGAAGGTGGTGGGTTGGCCCTGGTGGACAAGCAGGGCACGCCCCAACAGCATCTTGCTGGACGCTGGTGTGTGCTCAACGACATCGTGGCCCATCGCAACCTGGGCCATTTCTTCCATGATCTGTTGCCCCAGATGATGGCAATCCGGAGGTTACGCCAACGCTGGCCAAATTTGCAGGTGCTCGGCAGCCCTGAGCGGTATCCCAACCTCCGGATCCTCCGGGAGCTGATGCTCGACGACGCCTGGCAGCCAAGGCCTCCAGCCCAGCGCCTCCAAGTGGAGAAGCTGACCCTACAGCCACTGGCCTTCAATGGTGGCATCGGCTTTCTGGCCCAGCCAGATGACCATTGGTGGCTTGCGGTAGACGACCTTCGCGATGGGCTCCAGTCCCTTCGAAAGAGGCTCGCACCCGATCCGGCAGCACTATGGCGCGACCACTGGGTGTGCTTCAGCCGCGATCTCGGCGTTGCCACGGAGGCTCCCCAGGGTCGCTTTTTCAGCAACTACCCCCAGCTGATCGAGCAACTCAGCAACGCTGGTGTTCTGATCATTGACCCCGGCCGTCACGACATTCGTCAGCTCCAAGTGCTTGTGGCTGGCGCACGAGGATTTGTGGGCATTCACGGTGCAGGCCTGTTCAATGCCCTGCTCGGTCAGGAGAGCGCCAGGGTTGTGGAGATCCGACCAGCCTGCGGCTGCTGGCGAGCCCTGGAACTAACTTGTAAAGCCGCTGGCCTCGACTGGAGAAACGTGGGATGCGAGACCGATCCAACCGATCCGGAGCGCAGCATCATCCCGATTGATAAGGTACTCGCCCTCCTTGATTGAGCGTCACCAACAGCCTCCATAGGGTTTCGCGCCCCATCGACTTAAACGCCCACCAGCCGGCAGGCTATCGGCCGCCCGCGCCTCAATGCAGGCCCACCGTAACCCTGATGCACGGCCCGTATCAGTGGCCGTCGGCATACCAGCGTCGGCCAGCAACTCCGCAAAGGGGAACTTGGGGTAGAGGCCATCCACCTTCTCAAGCAAAACTGCCAAGCCCTGCTCACACCCTCCATCCGGTCGGCAACGTGAGCAGTTGGAACAACAGGCTGTGGCTCTCAAGCAATTGGTCTTAGATCACCACTGCCCATTCGCATGCTTAATGGCCGCCTTGGTCATCGCCGAATTGCTCAGATCACATTCCTCACGAATCTCCACGCAAGGAAGCCTTGCGTTCATCACCCAGCCCCTTGATTCAAAACGTATCAGCGCCAATCCAGTGAGCAGCGCAGCCCCTCCTCGATCTTCAGGCCAGTGCGAAGCTTCTGGCGGCAGTTCCTTTGATTCTGACCTCCTTCACCACCAACTACTCCTACGGCCTACCCAGTGATGCCCCGGCGGCTCTCCCAGACTTGGTGCCCTTACATGCATCTTAACTATTAGCAGAGTCAAGCTTAAACCAAATTCGATACCCCATTCTCGATGGCGCTGAGCATAATGCACAAACGATTATTTAAGGCGATCGATTGGGAGCAGAAGTGATGGAGGAAACGCGCAGCAGCGCCTGGAGAGGCCCCTACAGTGAGGCAGTCAAGCTTGAGATGATGGCACCAGGGGGCTAAACAATACTTCCTGGGATGGGTGGCTTGACGAGCCAAGGCGAATAATGCTAAAGTTAGAAATAAATTGATTTCACGGGATAAGTAAAATGTATTATTCGCAATTTGGCGAAGATAAGTTTTTGATTGATAATTTTCTATCTCGCCCCGGGATACCTAAGTTTTATATAGAGTTGGGCGCCATTGATGGTATTAGATATTCAAACACTAAAACACTCGAAGATGAGCACGGTTGGTCGGGCATATTGATTGAGCCCATTCCAAGCGCATTTGAAAAGCTAAAACTGAATAGGCCTGGTAATATGCTCGTCAATAGCATCGTTGGATCGGAGGAAGGAGAGGTAAAGTTTAGGTTTTTTAACAATCCAGACCTGCAATGCGTTTCCGCAGTCAAGAGCACTCAGAAAGAGTCTCACGAAAAGCAATGGATGAATCTTCAGACCGCCGAAAATGATTGGCTTGCTGATCAAATTGAAAACGATTTACAGGAGATTATATTGCCTACGCAGTCACTTGGCGGCATTGTTAGACGTTCACGAATTCCATCATTTGGCCTCCTTTCGTTGGATGTTGAAGGTCACGAACTAGAAGTGCTGAAGTCTTATGACTGGGAAATTCCCGTTTCATATATTCTTGTTGAAGGGAGCAGGGAAAATGATGCTGATGTGTTCGACTACATAACCGAGAAAGGAGGCGTGTTTGAATGCCATTTCCACATAAATATGTTGTTTTCATTTCTTGGCTAAGTGCTATTCCTTCATGCAGCTCTAGCCACCTGCTATCACTCGCCATTCATGGCATTGCACGAGACCATCACAACTTTGGCGATCTGTGGGCTTTACACTCAATGAGTTCCTATAATGTTATTAGGACTTATGCGGTCGCTTCGCTTCTTCTACCGGGGTCCCATGGTGGAAAAGTGGTAGGAATGGAGTGGCGTCATCTTTCCTGGCAGAGGGGGCGACAGAAGCAGACGTGTACGACGAGCACCGGCTTCATAGAAATATAATGGAGCCAACTCGCAACCTCAGAGCTCCAGCCAGAGCTCCATCGCCTCCGCCAGCACCCCATCCCTGCAACGACGGGCCAGGTTGGGATCGATCGGGTGGAGCTGCTCGCGTCCACGGTTGTAGGCCACATAGGTGCGCCCGGGGGGAAGACCCGCTGGATCCTGATCGAGAAAAGCCAGAACGCGGCGCAGCACGGGCTCGGGGTTGAGCACCAGCGCCTCGAAGCTCAACAACAGGATCCGCTCGGCCGGCACATGCTTCCGCCAACGACCCAGTTGATCGGCGTAGAGGCTGCCACTGAGGGCATTGGGAAAGAACCAACCCAGTTGGGCACGCTCGGCCGGATCAAGGGCCTCCAGGTTTTCCATCTCCTGGCGCAGCAGCGCCTCCGTCTCCCCCTCCAGTCCCACCTGGGTGCGCATGTGGCCGATCCAGCTGATCGCCCGCGCGAGCGGTTCCCGCAACACCACGATCAGGCGGACCTCGGGCAGCAGGCTCTGCACCCGGGCCGGGGCCTCCGGTGTCTGCAGGTAGTCGGGGGTGGCTTCGAGGCGAACGATGGAGCCGGTTCGCCGCAGCGATGGAAACTGGGCCCGGTACCACTCCTCTCCCCGTTCCCAGTGATTGTCGAAAAAATGCAGCTCCTTGAGGGGGTGCACCCAGATGGCGGGATGGCCGCAGAGGTAGGCCGCCAGGGATGTGGTGGCGGATTTCGGGGCGCCGATGATCAGGGCATCCGGCTGTCCGCCGGCTCCCACGGCCGAGTCGGGGCGTAGGCGATGGGGAGCGAGGCCGGTGCGGGCCACCTCCCGGCTAATGGAGAGCGAGCGCTCCCGCTCCCCCAGATCGTGGAGCCAGTGGGCCAGCAGAAAGCGGGCCAGCGGCCGCTCAGGCGCCAGCGCCAACAGCTCCTGCAGCCGGGGAAGGATCCGGCGCCGTTCCTCCAGATCCAGGCCCAGGAAATAGAGACCGTTCAGGGGGCGCTGATCCGTGGGGACCTCGGCCAGTCCATCCAGGTAGGCCATGGCCGCAGCGAAGCGGTCGGCCTGGCGCCTGGCCTCCTGGGCCCGCTGGAGCCAGAGGGGTTCACGCCCTGCCACCGGCTTCACGGCCTTCCGCCCGCAGGCCGTGCGAACCGCCCCTGCTCCAGCAACCGCCGGGCCCGATCCAGCTGCGCCTCGACCTTGGCCACCAGATCGACCAGGCGTTCGTGCTCCTCCACGTAATGGTCCAGTTCCAACTCCAGCTGATGCAAGTGGGCCAGCAGCAGGTCGCGTTCCTCCTGATCCCGGCTCAGTTGGCGCTCCAGGCCCACCAGTCGTGAATCCCGATCACCGAGGGCCCCATGGTGGCTGTCCCAGCGGTGCAGGGCCTGCAGCAGTTCCGTGCCATCGAACGCCTCCCGCCACCGGTCCCCATCGCCCTCGTGCCCGTAGCGGTCGGCCCAGCTCTCCAGGTCGAGGTAACCGTTGAGCAGGGCTGGCCTGAGCTGCAGCAGGGCCAAGGTGGTGGCCCGCAGCACATCCGCGGGCAGGCTGCTCACCCGGGTGGAGCGACGGCGACGCACGCCCTGCTCCAGCTCGGGCAGCTCCCGACGCAGGGCCTCCTCCAAAGCCGAGGTGGAGTGGCCCAGGTTCACCAGCTGCAAGCGCTCCCGGGCCCGTCGCTTGATCTGCACGGCCAGATCCATCTGCTCCAGCCAATCGGCCAGGGGATCGGCTCCCGGGGCTGAGGCAGGGCCCCCATCGGACAGCTCAGCGAGGGCCTGGTCCGGCGGCCCATAGAAGATCCAGGCCCGCCAAGTCTCGTTGTCGTGAAGGCCGCGGGCGAGCGAGTCGAGAGCTGGAGCACCGGCGGAGCGCCGCAGGCCCAGGCGGCTGCCAGGCAAGCCATAGATCCAAAGACCCTGGACCGAGAGGGGCACCAGGGGCTGATCAACGCTGGTCACCTTGGCCGTCACTTCGTGGTTGGTTGTCAGCTCCCGGCGCCTGGCGGGACAATGGGCCTGCCCTCGTCCCCTTGCGGTGCAGAAGCAGACCCTGATCGAGGGGCTACGGGCTCTGCCCGGAGATGAACGGCTACTGAGGACCCTCGGCAGTCTGCTGGAGGGCGAGGGAAATTGGCAGGAACTCCAGCAGATCATGTTGGAGCAACTGCCGAGGCTCAGCCGTGGTGCGCCCATCGAGACCCACGTCTGCTACCTAGCTGGAAAGGCCTGCCTGGAGCTGGGGGATCTGCGCCAAGCCCTCGCCCTGAGCACCCGGGCGGTTCAGGGGCGCAGCGACTTCGCCTACAGCCACCACATTCACGGGCGTGTCCTCGCGCAGACGGGCCGGCGGACGGAGGCGCTGCAGGCCCAGCAACGCTGCGCGGAGCTCGCTCCGGCCTTCCCCTGGTGCTGGTTCGAGATCGGCCAGCTGCATTTGGCCCAGGGGGAAACCACCGCCGCCAAGGCGGCCTTCGAGCGGGCCCTGGCCCTGCAAGAGGCCCAGGATCCTGGGAACACCACGTTGTTCCGGCGGGCGCTGGAGGGCGTGGAGGCCCGGGCCCAACGGGCGGAACGCCAGGCCGCGGCCCTCAGCCTCTGGCCCGATGGCCCGCCGCCTGGGCTCGATGGGCCGCTGGCCCCACTCCAGGAACTGGCCCTGGCAACCGAACAGTTCCGCCTGTTCCTCGATGGCCTCGAGGGACAGCCAGGCGGCTAGGACCAGCCCCGGCCGGCCAGTTCCCTGGGCCGGCCATCGGTGGTTTCAAGGCTTGAGGCCTCCGGCCACCAGGGGCTTGCGCTGGCCATGGCCCCGGGCCAACGGCGCATCAACCGCGACTGGGCTGGGGCCCAGGTGGCACTGGTGGAGAGGGAGCGGCTGGCGGCCTCAAGGTGCAGCAGCGTGGCCTCCGGGCAGACCACGTGCCGGTAGCCCGCTCGCCCGAGCCGCAGACAGAAATCCACGTCGTTGCCCTCGACCGGCAGCGCCGGATCGAATCCGCCGACCGCCTGAAAGAGCCCCCGGCGCAGCATCAGGCAGGCGCCGGTGACCGCCGGCCAGCCCGTGAGCTGATGGAGCCGACCGCGGTGGGGAGCGCGCTCCAGCGGCAACCCCCGGTAGGGATGCTCACAGCCTGCGCCCATCAGGGGCAGCAGGCCGGCGTGCTGGATCGTGCCATCGGGATAGAGCAGGCGGGCACCGACGCAGCCGATGGCCGGGCGCAGGGCCTGGCCCGCCAAAATTTTCAACCAGTCTTGATCGACCCCGGCAGGCACCAACACGTCGTTGTTGAGGAACAGCAGCAGCTCACCACTAGCCTCGGCGGCGGCGCGGTTGTTGAGCAGGCTCCAGTTGAAGGGCTGATCAAGGGAACGCACGCGAAAGCGACTGCCGGGCCGCTGGCGCCAGTGGCGCAGCAGGGCGGCGGTGGCCTCCAGGCGGGAGCCGTTGTCGACCACGAGCCACTCCAGATCGAGTCCCCCCTTGCTGGCCTCGACGCCATGGAGGCACTGCTCCAGCAGATCGGGGCGGTCCCGGGTGAGCACCACCACGCTGAGGCGGAGGGCGCGGGGCACAGGCCAAGTGAGGCGAAAACCGGTGGCAGGGCCTGGCTCCACGTGCACTGGTCCCTCACCGCAGCGGCCCAGGTGATCGGCCAAGGCGGTGGCATAGGGGGCCGGGTCTTGGGCCGGGCCCTGCTTGAGGTGCACCAGCACCCGATCGAGGTGGGCGATGCGGGGGCGGCGCTCCAGGGCGGCCAGCTGCCAGCGCCAGCGCTCCAGGGGATCGGCCCCGGGCGGTAGGGGGGACAACCCCTGCTGGTGCAGCCAGTCGCGGCGCCAGAAGGCGCAGCTGCCCAGCCAGGGGGTGCTCCAGAAGCTCTCGCTCACCCAGCCCGGCTTGAACCAGGGGTCATGGCGCCGGCCCTCGCCATCCAGCTGGTCTTCGTCGGGGTAGAGCAGGTCGGCGCGATCGGGCTGGGCCGCCAGCCAGCCGGCCAGCCAGTCGAGGGCTCCCGGGTGCAGCACGGCCTCCGGGGAACAATCGAGGTGCCAGGCCTCCCGAACGGCCCGATCGCCGCCGGACCCCTGGGCCGCCGGCGGCGACAGAACCGGCTCGAAGCTTCGGCACCAGATCCGGTAGGCCGCCGCGCTGAGCCCGCCGGCGAGCCTTTCGCCTGCGAACACCCCGAGTCCTTCCGCTTCCCTGGCCTGGAGAGCGATCCAGCGTTCATCGGGAAGCACCTCCTGGGCCGCACGGAAGGCGGCAGCCGCCTCGCCCCAACGGCCGTCACGGCGCAGCAACTCGGCGGCGGCGAAGGCGTTCCAACCCAGGGAGGGGTCTTCGCGCCAGCTCCCCAGCTGCAGGGCCAAAGCCGCCTCGAATTCTCCCTGGCGTTCCCGCACCTTGCCGAGGAGGTGCAGGGCGCTGGCGTGGCGGGGGTCAATGGCCAGGCAACTCCAGAACGCCTGGGCGGCCGCCTCAAGCTGGTGCTCACCGAGGGCCTGGGCCCCCTGGCGGTACCAGTGTTCGGGGTTGGTGGTGGAAGGTTCAGGCACCACGGTCACAAGATCGGGCGCCGCTCAGACCGCCGGTGCCATGATCGCCCGAGCTGGGCCAGGGCGATCGCGCTCACCGTCAACCTTTGGGGCCACCTGAGCGGGGGCTTCGGGCTGGGGGAGGGGGCCCGCTGCACGGCCCGGGCCCTGGCGGCGGCCGGTGTGCACGTGCAGTGGCGCGATCTCCCCCTCGCCACCCACATCAACGACCAACCGCTGCCCGAGTCAGGGGATTGGGAGCCAGCGGCGATCGATCTGGTGCACACCAATCCCAATGTGCTGCGACAGACCGATGGCCTGCTGGAGCGGCTCGAGCTGCGGGCGCCCCTACGGATTGGCTACTGGGCTTGGGAGTTGGAGGCGTTCCCCAGCGGTTGGGAGGCAGGGTTCGCGGGGCTGGACCAGCTCTGGTGCCCCTCCACCTTCACGGCCCAGGCCCTGGCGCTGCGCAGCCCGGTGCCCGTGTCGGCGCTGCCGCACCTGATCGACTGGCGCCGGGCAGATCGGCTGGCCCAGCGGCGGCTGACGGTGCCCCCCCGGCGGCCCGGAGCGCCGTTCACGGTGCTGTTCGCCTTCGATTTCTGGAGCACGGTGGGGCGCAAGAACCCGGTGGGGGCGATCGAGGCCTTCCTGCGGGCCTTTCCCCCAGGCCGTGGAACGGAAGCGGGTGGGAGCGCGACGCTTCCCCCCGCCCGGCTGGTGCTCAAACTCTCCAGCGGACTCCAATTTCCGGATGCCGCTGAGGCGCTGCGGGAGCGGGCCCGGAGCGACCCGCGCATCCACGTGCTCGATCGCCACCTGCCCCTGGAGCAGCTGGATGCCCTCTACACCGAGGCCGACGTGCTGCTGAGCCTGCACCGGGCCGAGGGCTTCGGGCTCACCCTGGCGGAGGCGATGGCGGGGGGCCTGCCGGTGGTGGCCACGGGCTACTCCGGCAATCTGGATTTCATGCCTCCGGGCAGCGCCGAGCTGGTGCCCCATCGCCTGGTGCCGATCCGGCGCACCGAAGGCGACTACCGCGAGGGCTGGCCCTGGGCCGAACCCGACCTGGATGGAGCGGCGGCGGCCCTGCGGCGACTGGCCCTCGATGGCGCGTACCACCGGCGCCTGGCCCAGGCGGGGCGCTCGGCGGTGCGCCAGCGGCTGGCCCCGGACACCCTGGCGGCGGTCGTGCGCCAGCGGCTGGGGTGCCTGCTGCGCCAGCCGGGGCGCGCCGAACTGGCCCGAGGCCTGGCGGCCGATCACCCCCTACGGGCCCTGGAGTAGGGCCTCGATCCGGGCGTTCAGGGCGCGCTCGAGGGGAAGGGAACTGCCACCCAGCAGCTCCAGGGTGGCCGGCAGATCCAGCCGGTGCAGGCTCTCCTGCCAGACCACCGCCCGCACGGCCGGATCGGGGCAGCCCCTCACGCAGAGCCACTCCGCCAGGGCGGTGCCCTGCACCCGGGTGGCCGCGTCCATGGCCCCCTGCAGCCAGGGGGCGGGCTCCTGCCAACTCCAGGGCTGAGGCGCTTCGGCCGCCAGCCGCTCCAGGCGGCCCAGGGCCTTGATCGCCCCATCGCCATGGAGCACCTCCAGCAGATTGCGCACGGTGATCGGGCTGTCGCTGCCCCATTGCAGCGCCTGCTCATAGGCGGGGATGGCGGCGGCGGGGCGCTGCAGGCCACGGTGGGCATCGCCGAGCTTGTGGGGCGTCCAAAAGCTGGTGCTGCCAGCCGCCAGGGCCTGCTCCAGCACCTCGCGGCAGCGGGTGAACTGACCCTGCATCAGCAGGGCATGGCCGAGGAGATCGAGTAGCTCAGCCTGCCCCGGGCTCACCTCCAGGATCCGCAGCAAGCTGCCCTCCAGCAGCGGCCAGTCCTGCTCCGCCAGGGCCGCGCGGGCCTGCTCCCACCAGATCTGGCGCGGGTCCTGCTCAGCCATGGGAGGGCGCGGGTTCCGTGGCCAGGGGATCCTCGCCCCTGGCCACGGCTGCGATCAGCTCGATCTGGCTGTCCAGACAGCGGCGATGGTCGAACTCCCGGGCCATGCGGCGCCGGGCACCCAGGCGCAGGTGGGCGAAGGAGGCCGGCTGGCGAAGCACCTGGAGCAGCGCGCCGGAGAGGGCCTCCGGTCGATCGAAGGGCACCAGCAGCCCCTCCTGGCCGTGCTCGATCACTTCCTCCACCGGGGCGGTGCGGGAGCCCACCACCAGGGCTCCGCAGGCCATGGCCTCCAGCAGGCTCCAACTGAGCACGTAGGGGGCCGTGAGATACACGTGGGCGGCGCTGAGGCGGAACAGATCGAGCAGGGCCCCATGGGGCAACAGACCTGGGAAGTGCACCCGGCCCGGATCAAGGCGGGATCCCAGCTCCCGCAACAGCTCCTGTTTCCAGCTGCTGCCAGCGGAGGGGGACGGCCCATAGGCGCTGCGGTCCTCGCCGCAGATCACCACCCGCACGGCCGGGTGCTGCGCCAGCACCTGCGGCAGGGCCCGCATGAACGTGTCGAAGCCGCGCAGGGGCTCCAGGCTGCGGCTGCTGTAGGTGATCAGCGGTTCGCCGCCCCGCAGCAAGGTGCCATCGGGCAGCCGCAGGCTGCTGACCGGGCTGGGCCGGCAACGCTCCAGATCGATGCCCTCGTGGATCACGGCGATGCGCGGCTGGAGCCAGGCGGGGAAGGTGCACAGCTGGAAGCGCGTGGCCGTGAGGCCGGCGGCCATGCGCCGGGCGGCCTGGAGGGTGGTCCACTGCAGCAGGCCTGGGCCGGCGGGCCGGGGGGCGCCATCAAGAGATGGCACACCCAGCAGATCCATCTCCATCAGGGCCACCAGCGGCACCCCGGGGAACACATCGTCGAGGAAAAGCAGATCCCCCCAGAACGGATGGCCCACCACCACCTCCGGGTGCCAGCCCCGCTGGGCGAGGACCTGGAGCTGAATAGCCACCCGCCGCCCCTGGGCGAACTGCCGCTGGCAGCGGGCTTCGGCGCTGGGCTGGCGCAGCTCGTCGCCCACATCGCCGCCTGCAGGGAGATAGCGCACCCCCGGAAGGGGGGGCACATCGGTGCGGTTGCCGATTGCCGCCACCGCATGGCCCGCGGCCTGGAGGGCCGGAGCCAGGTGGCGGAACTGGCCGGGGAAGTTCTGGTGAACCAGCAGCACCCGCACCGGGGCCTCAGCGGATCGTGCGAACGGCGTCGGTGTTGCGCAGGACGGAGCTCATGAACAGATCGAGCACGGTGCGCTTCTCCAGGCGCAGGTCGGCGGTGAGGGCCATGCCGGCCTGGAGGGGGTAGCGCTTGCCGGCCGATTCAACGTATTGACGGGCGATCTTGAGATCGATGGGGAAGCGGGTGAATTTGTAGGTGGCATCGGGGGGCAGGGCATCGGTGCCGATCGTGGTCACGGTGCCACCGATGGTTCCGTACTTGCTGCGGTCGTAGGCGGCCAAGGCGATGTCGGCCGTTTGCCCAGGCCGCACGAAGGCCAGATCCTGATTCGCCACGAAGGCTTCGGCCCGCAGGCTGTCGCTGGGCACCAGCTGCAGCAGCACCTCGTTGGCACCCACCACGAGGCTGCCCTTGGCCTTGAGATTGAGGATCGTGCCGGCCACGGGGGCGCGCAGCACCACCCGCTGGAGCCGTTCGGTGTTCTCGACGGTGTTGGCCTGGTTGTCGGCCCGGGAGCGGGCCAGCTCCGCCTGGCGCTGGGAGGATTCGGCCCGCAGCTTGATGCGCTCGTCGGCGTTCTGGCGCAGCTGGGCCTCCAGCTGGGCTTCGGTTTTCTCGTAGTCGAGCAGCTGGAAGCGCGAGGCCGCCCCCTGGCGTTCAAGGGCGCGCAGGGACTCGAGCTGCTGGCGGTTGATGGCGATCTGGCTCTGGAGCCCGATCTCGGTGGAATCCAGCTGGGCCAGGGCCCCCTGCAGGCGGCTCACCTCCGCCTGGCTGCTGGTGGTGAGTTGGGTGCGCTGGGTGGAGAGGGCCTGCTGGCGCCCCTTGAGGATGGTGGTGTCGAGGGTGACCAGGGGCGCATCCTTCTCGACAAGCTGCCCTTCCTTCACCAGCACAGCGGTCACCACGCCGGGCTGATCCGGTTTGATGTCCTGGGTGGAGCGCTTGGTTTTCAAGGTGCCCTGCACCGTGACGATCTGATCCACCTTGACGAAGGCGGCCGCCCCCACGGCGGTGATCACCAGCACCGCCACCGAGCCGCCGAGCACCATCGGGAACAGGGGGGTGGGGCGGCTTTCCAGGCGCAGGTCCATGGGCCGCGCCAGGCTGGTGCGATCGGCGCCCCGGTTGGAAAGGGCCTGGGATTGGGGCTTGGTGCGCCTGGTGAAGGGGTTCCAGCGCCGCGGTTCGTTGGCCATCGCTCAGGTTGCTCCGCGGCTGCTGGTCTGTTGGGCGTAGAGGGTGGCGTAGGCGCCGCCGGCACGGACCAGGTCCGCATGGCTGCCATCTTCGATGATGTGACCCTTTTCCATGTAGATGATCCGATCGGCGTTCACCAAGGTGGTGAGCCTGTGGGTGATGAACAGCACCGTGGTGGATTGGAAGGTGTGGGAGAGGTTGCTGCACACCTGCTGCTCGGTGTCGGCGTCGAGGGCGGAGGTGGCCTCATCGAGAATCAGGAAGGAGGGATCCTGGAGGACAGTGCGGGCCAGGCAGATGCGCTGGCGCTGGCCGCCGCTGAGGCCTGAGCCCCGCTCCCCGAGGGGGGTGGCGTAGCCATTGGCCAGCTCGAGGATGAACTCGTGGGCGGCGGCCACCTTGGCGGCGGCGATCACGGCCTCCATGTCGGCGTCGGGGTTGTTGAGGCGAATGTTGTCGAGCACGGTGCCTCCGAAGAGCAGGCTCTCCTGGGGCACGTAGCCAATGCGGCGGCGCAGGCTGGCGAGCTGCACCTTCTCGATGTCGTAGCCATCGAGGTAGATGTGGCCGCCCTTGGGGTTGTAGAGGCGATCGATCATCTGCACCAGGGTGCTCTTGCCGCTGCCGCTGAGGCCCACGATGCCCACAAGCTGGCCGGCTTCGATGTGCAGATCGAGCTCATCGAGCAGCAGCGGGCCGCGGTCGCCGTAGCGAAAACTCACCCCCTCAAAGCGGAGCTCACCGCGGATGGGCGGCAGGGGCAGGGCTTGGAGATCCTCCTCGCCCACCTCGGGGATGGCGTTCATCACATCACCGATGCAGCCCAGGGAGTTGCGCATCTCCTGGAAGGCCTGCCAGAGCGAGGAGAGCTTGATCAGGGGTGAGACCAGCTGGCCGGAAAGCAGGCGCACGGCGATCAGGGCGCCGATGCTGAGCTGGTTGGCCAGGATCAGGTTCGCCCCGACCACGAACGTGGTGATCTCGATCAGATGGCTCACAAGCTTGGCGGTTTCGCCCGTGAGGCTGCTGAGCTGGGTGATGCGGAAGCGGGCGTTGGTGTAGCGGCGGTAGCGATCCAGCCATTCCCAGCGCGCCTCCACCTCGAAGTTCTGGCTCTTGACGGTGCGCATGCCGCCCAGAACTTCGACGAGATAGGAACCCGCCGAAGAGGCATACATCGTGCTCTGGTTGATCAGGCGCAGCAGCACCGGCGTGGTGGTGAGATTGAGCACGGCCAGGATCGGCACCATCACCAGGATGATCAACGTGAGGGTGGGGTTGATGGCAAGCAACACCACCAGGAAGACCACGCTGAAGGCCACATCGAGGCCCACGCCGAGCAATTGGTCGACCAGGAACTGCCGGATCTGGTAAAGCTGATTGATGTTGTAGTAGATGGCGCCCACCGAACGACGCTCGAAGTAGGGCAGCGGCAAGCGCAACAGATGTTCGACCACGGTGGAGCCGAGGCGCACATCGACCCGATCGGAGAGATCGGCGGTGATCAGGGCGCGCACACCACCGAGCAAGGAAGCGGCGACGGCCGCCACCACCAAAATGAGGGTTAGGGGCACCAGCAACGACTGGTTGTTCTTGCTGACCACCTCATTGAGCAGCAACAGCACTCCCAGCGGAAACACCGCTTCGAGCATCTTGGCCACGAAGCCCGTGAGCAGCGTGAGCGAGAGCAGGTTGGGGTAGCGCAGGAAGGCGGGCAGGAACCAGCCCAGGCCGAACTCGGTGCTCTCGCGCTCCAGGCGCCCCTGGCGGATCACGAGCAGATCGAGACCTTCGGGGAAGCGCTGCTCCAGCTGGCGCAGCCCATAGCGGCGCAGGCCGAAGCGCGGATCACCGATCAACACGCCGCCGCCGCTGGCGGCCAGCATCAACACCAGGGCCCCGTCGATGTCGAGCATCGCCGGGGGCTCCATGCGCGCCAGGTCCCAGGGGCGAGCGCGCAGGGGGCGGGTCTCGAAGCCCAGGGCCTCCAGTTGCAGGCCCACCTGGGGCAACTTGAGGGCTCCGAGGCGCTCCTCCACATCGAGGAGGTTGCGGCGCACCAGATCTTCGGAAAAGGAGATCCGGCGGGAGGCGGTGAGGTGGAGGATGCAGGCCAGGGCCTGGTCCACGCGGCTGCTGGCGGCCCCAGCCCTGGCACTGAAGCTGATGTCCGGATCGCTGGCGGCCTGGTGGTCGGGCTGATCCTCGACAGGCTCCGCCTCCAACGGGGTGCCCACCAGCGAGGTGCTGCGGCGCACGGTGAGGGCCGCAGCACCGGTGGTGTCGGGCTCCACATCGGCGGGCAGGGGGGCCGCCAGGGCCCCCTCGGGCACCGCCAGCACCCGCGGCGGCAGGCCATCGATGGGCTGGCGCCACTGGCTTGATTCCGGTGCCAGGCGCTCACCCGTCTGCAGGCCGCCGGGCTGACCGGGACCGCTGTAGATGATCAGATGGCCCTCGGGGAGCTGCTCCTCGGGGCTGAGCAAGCGGCTTTCCCGCTGCAGCTGACGCAGGCGCGGCAGGGGGTCCTGCTGCTGCAGGCCCTGCTGCTCCCAATGGGCGGCCATGAGCACGGCCACCTCCTCGAAGCTGGGGCTGGAAAGGGCGGCGCGCAGGGTGGGCTCCTGCTGCAGGGCCGCCCGGGCCACGGCGGCGGGGATCAGCACCAGGGCGCTGGGCTTGGAGGCGGTGAGGGTCACCTCCGGTTCGGCGCGCCAGATGGCGCTCCAGCTCACCCAGTCGCCGGGCTCGACGAAGCCCAGGTTCCAGGGGGCGGCGCCGGGCTTGGAGAGCAGCCGGCGCAGGCGGCCCTCCAGCAGCAGGGCGACCCCGGGGGGCAGCTGGCCGGCCCGCTGAAAGGGCTGGCCCATGGGCAGCTGCACGATGCGCGACTGCTCGGCCAAGGCGGCGATGAACGGCCCGGGGCAGCCCTGAAGAAGGGGCGTGCGCGCAAGGATCTGGGCGAGGCTGTTGGAGCTCGTCATCAGGCCACCACCTCCGCCGTGATCACCTCAGGGCTGGCCCAAGCGGCCTCCAACAGGCGCTGGCGCAAGCGCAGCAGCTGTTGGCTGAGCCACTGGCTGCGCAGGCGAATCAACAGCTGATCCTGCAGGGGGCCATCGAGCTGGGCGGGTTGGAGGGATTCGACCCGCATCAGGTGAACGCGACCATTGACATCGAGGGGAGGAATCAGCACACCGGGCTTGTAGCGGCGCACCACCTTGGCCAGCAGGGGATTGAGTTGCTGCACGCGGATCGGGCCGATGATGCCGCGGTTGGTGCGGTCGAGCCCCTGGGCGTAGTTCTCCACCAATTCCGGGAAGCTCAGCTCACCCTCCTGCATCTGAAAGAACAGCTCAGTGGCCAGGTCGGCGTCGTCGATGCGCACCACGCTCATCACCACTTGGTCGAAGTCGGCGCGGTGTTGCAGAAACAATGAGGCCACCTCCGAGGCCCAAAGGGTCTCGCTGGCCCGCTGGAGCCTGGCCTCGAAGCCCACCAGGCGCTCCAGCTGATCCAGGCCAAGGCCACGGCTCTGGCGCCAGTCATCGAGCTCCTCCAACGAGGCCAGGCCCTGGCGTTTGCCGTAAGCCAGCAGGGCCTCACTGGGATCGTCAGCGCGGTCGGAATCCGGTCCGCCCAATTGATCGCAGAGGGCTTCCAGCATCTGGCGCTGCAGGTAGGCCTCCAGCAGTTCTGCGGCGGCCAGGGAACGAATCAGATCTGCGTTGGGGAGGGGAAGGTTATCGCTGAGGGATTGAACGGCCGGGGGCAGGTTCTGCTCGCTCATGGGGCTTGGGTCGCCGCTCCAGGGTTGGCCAGCAGATCGCGGTAGACCATGGCCGCCTGCTGGAAGTCGCCACGGCGCTCGAGCAATTGCGCCAGGCGCCGGATCAGCTCCGGACCGGCCCCACGGCCGCGCAGGTACTGCAGCAACTCGATCGCCGATTGGTCATCGCCCATCTCTTCGAGGGTCTGTGAGGCGGAGGCCAGACTCTCGGGGCGGAGGTGATCGGGCTTGATGCGGAAGATGCGCAGCGCCAACTGGGCGGCATCCATCGGTCGCCCCAGCTGCTGGTTCGCCAGGGTGAGGTTGGTGAGGGCCGCCAGGGCCTCAGAGGAGTTGGGATCGGTGAGCTCGATGGCACGGGAGAGCAGTTGCACCGCCTCCTCCGGGCGACCGGTGGTGAGGCAGAGGCCGCCAAGATTCACCAGGGAGCGGTAATGGCGGGGATTAATGGTCACGGTTTCGCGGAACCAGCGCTCGGCCTCGTCGCGGCGATCCTGCAGCAGGGTGGCCAGCCCCAGCAGGTTGGTGAGGTCTTCATGGCGCTGGCCCTGACCCAGCATCCCCAAAAGCTGCTGTTCGACCTCGACGGCCGTGGCTGTGCTCAGCCGTTCCTTGAGGGGCCTCAGCAGCTGGTCCATGGACACCGGCGCGGGGGGGGCGCCGCGGAACGGGACAGGGGCCACGGCGTTGGGAGCCTGAGCCGATCGCGCCGGGGGCAGCACGGGCTGCGCGAACACACCCGACGGCGCAGCGGCGCCGAACAGCGCCCGCAAGCCCACGTAGGCCTGGCGGTAGACCGCTCCGGCCAGATCGCCGGAGCCCTGGTGCGCCAGCAGCTCGGCGTAGGCGAAGTAACGCTCGGCCTGCTGCAACACCTGGGCCGGATCGGCCGGCGGTGGAGGCGCGGGGGCGGCAAAACCAGCCGGTGGCATCCCCTGGGGTTGATAGGTGGGGGCGGAAGAAGGGGCGGAAGCAGGTGCTGCCGAAGCACCGGGGCCCCCCTGGCCGCCCAGCCAATGGATCAGGGCCCTGCGCAGACTGGGCCTCGTCGGTTGGGAAGGTTGGGGTTGCCAGGGGGGAGTGGTTCCGTATCCCATGCTCAAGCGGCCACCATGGCTCAGTGGGCCCAATGATTGCACGGGTTTCCGTGGTGGTTCCGTTCCGGAACGCGGCCCCCTGGCTGTCCGCCACCCTGGCGTCCCTGGCCGATCAACGGGGGGTGAGTTACGAGCTTGTGGCCGTGGATGACGGCTCCAGCGACGGCTCGGCCGAGGTGCTGCGGCGCTGTTGGCAGCAGCTGGGCCAGCAGGCCCCGCTGCGCCTGCTGCGGATGGAGGGAGCCGGCAGTGTTTCGGCGGCGCGCAACGCCGGCTGGCAGGCGGCAACGGCCCCGCTCGTGGCCTTCCTCGATGGCGATGACCTCTGCCTCGGGCAGCGGCTGGCGGCCCAGGCGCAGCGGCTGGAACGCCAGCCGGAGCTGGGGCAGGTGCTCTGTGGCTGGAACCGCTTCAGCGAGGAAGCCGCCGGCCCTGACGATGGGGCCAACAGCGGCAGCGGGTTCCACACCGTGAAGCCCTGGCTGGAGGGGGCCGGCTTCGATCCGGAGGCGGCCTTTCGCCACAAGGCGGTGCTGCCAAGCGCCTGGATGCTGCGCCGCAGTGCCCTTGAGCAGGTGGGGGGGTTCGATCCCGGCCTGCGCCATGCCGAGGACGTGGACCTGCTGCTGCGGCTGGCCCTGGCCGGGGTGCGCGGGGCCTGGGTGGAGGAGGTGTTGTGCGGCTACCGGGTGCATCCGGGCGGGGCCAGTCGCCGGCTGCGCCCCCAGAGCGAAGCGCTGTTGTGGGTGCTGGGGCAGCGGCTGAAGGAGCTGCCCCTTGGTCACCCCCTGGCGGAACGACAGGCGGAGCTCTTGCTGGGGGCGCGGTCGTGGTCGGCCTGGAAGGCCTGGAGCGAAGGCGACGACGCGCTAGCCCAGGAGCTCTGGCGCACGGCCTGGGGCGCCAGCCCCCAGGGACCGGCGCGCACCTGGCTGCACCTGGCCCAGGCGGTGGAAAAGGGAAGCCAGCGGGAGGGCCAAGCGTTCAGCTCCGCCACCCTGCTGGCCCATCCGGCCTGGCAGAGCTTGGAATCGCATGTGGCGGGCTACCTGCGGGGCCGTGACCGCCAGCCGTTTCCCGAACCATCCCCCACCGCCTTGGCCACGGCAGCGGCCAACCAGCAACGGGGCTGGAGCCTGCTGGCCTTCGGCTACGCCAGGGCCGGCCTGGCCCTCTGGCAGCGGCAACTGGGCGCTGAGCTAGCTGTGTTGGATGGGGCGCCCTGGGGGCCACAGCTCCTGGCGAACGCCTGGCGCTCGCAAAGCGATGCGGTCTCCCCTGTCCGTTGCCAGGGGCTGGACTGGTGCGCGGCACTGCTGGCCTGGGACGGTGGGCAGGACGGTGTGGACGCCCTGGTGGACGCCCTGGTGGAGCTGCTGGCGGCCTGGGCAGGGCTCTGCTGGGGCCAGAGCGGCGACAGCGCCATCGCCCGGCTGGAGCAGGCCTTCGCCCTGCGGCCCGATCCCCGCCTGCTACGGGCCCTGGCACGGCTGCACCGCCCCCATGCGGCCACCGGGGCGCTGGCGCTCGAACAACTCGCCGACCGTTTGGAGGAGAGCCACCCGCCGGGCCCGGCAGCGTTCCCCGCTTCAGTCCTCGACGGGCTGAGTGATCGGCCCGAACCCCTGGCGGTCAGTCGGCGCTGCCGCGGGCCCAACTGCCTGGACTGCGGCCTCGCCAGCCTGGGGGCCTGGGAGCGGCAGCCGCTGGCCCCCGGCTGCGAGCTCTGGATCCCGCCCTTCACCGATCCCCTTGCCGCCCTTGGGGCCGACAGCGGCGCTTCTCCCACCTGCCTGCCCGGCGGACGGGCCTGGCTGCGGCCGCCCCTCGCCAACCCCTGGGGCTCCAGCGGAGCGGTGGTGGTGGCGGATCGGGACGGAAACCGGCGCGCCGACCTCTGCCGCCGCTACCCCCAGGCCTGGCCGGCCTGCGCCGAGGCGGCCTGGGCTCCGGCGGCCGAACTGGAGGCAGCTGCGGAACCCGAGCCCGGCGGCGAACCGCTGGAACTGGCTGGCAGCGTGCTGGCGGTGGCGGATCTTTCGGCCGAGATCCACTACCACTGGCTCCTGGAGCAGCTGCCGCGGCTGGGGCTGGCCCTGGAGGCCCTTGATCCCGCGGAGCGGGCGGAACTGCACATCTGGCACAACGGCGGCAACGACCCCCAGCGCCTGGGCGTGCTCAGCACGCTGCTGGGCCTGGATCCCGCCCAGCTGATCGACGCCCGAGTCCATCCCCATATCCGGGCGGAACGGCTCCTGGTGCCTGCCTACGCCGGTCGCTTTGGCTGGCCTTCGGCGCAGGCCCAGCACTGGCTGCGCCAACGGCTGCTGCCGGGCGATCAGGGGCCAGCTGGTCGGCGGCGGCTGTGGCTGGGGCGGGGTGCCTCGGCCAGGCGGCCGGTATGGGGCGAAGCGGCCCTGCTGGAGCACCTTGAGCAGCTGGGGCTGGCGCTGGAGCCGATCGACCTGGGGGCGCTCAGCCTGCAGGAGCAGGCGGCCGCCCTTGCCGAGAGCGAACTGGTGGTGGCCCCCCACGGCGGCGCCCTGGCCAGCCTGGTGTTCGCTCGGCCGGGAACACGGGTATTGGAACTGCACCAACCCCGTTACGCCCCGCCCTATTTCCATGGGATCGTGCAGTTCCAGTCGTTGCGGTATGCCCGCTGCGTCCAATCCGCCGAGACGCCGCACCTCTACCGGGAATTGGTGTTTGAAGGCCCTCTGGTGGAACCCATCCAGCTCGATCCCCTCCGTTGCGCCGAAGCCTTGAGTGCCCTGCTGAGCACGCCATGAGCGCCCTGACCACCGACCGTGACCTGTTGGACCGACTGGCCGCTGCGGCTTTAGCCGGCGAGCCCGACCCCGCCGACTGCGAGGTGCTGGCCGAGCGGCTGGTGGCGGTGGGAGCCACGGCCGCCGCCGCCCGCTGGCGCACCTGGGGCCTGCTGCCCCCGGTCGCCGATCAACTGCTTGAGGGCATCGGCGAGGCCACGCTCCAATTGCTCGAAGGGGGCGAACGCCCGACCGCGCCGCCGCCGCGGTCGGAAACATGGAAAGGGCTGCAGCAACGGCTCGATGAGGGGGCCCACCCCGCCGAGCTGGAGGGCTGGGTGCGCCGGCTACGGGAGGAGCCCTCACCCGGCAAGCAATCCCTGATGGAGCTGAGCCAGCGGCTGCTGGCGGCCCAGGCCCCGCGGGCGGCCCTGGCGGCCCTCGATCCCCTGATGCGCGAGGCCCTGGAGGATCCCTTGCTCGCCACGCGTCTGGCCCAGGTGCAACGGGCCTGTGGCAACGCCCACCAGGGTGAACTCTGGAGCCGACTGAGCCTTAAGGCCCAACCCGACCAGCCGCTGATGTGGTTCCAGCTGGCAAGGCTGCTGCTGGACCAAGGGGCCCTCGATGAGGCCCTGGAATGCGCTGAAGCCGGCTTGGGCTACGCGGCCTCCCACCCCTGGGGCCTCAAGCTGCGCGCCAACGCCCTGGCGGCCAGCCGCGGCTGGACCACCTACGAACGCCTGAGGGAACTCGGAGCCCTGCCCGACGACGCGGCCTTCCTGGATTCCCTGGATCGGGAAAGGCTGCGCCTGCAGCGGCGGGCGAGCCTGGGACGCCGCTGGCCCGAGCCCCCAGCGCTCGATGCGCGGCTTCGGTTGCGCAACCTGCTGAAAACGGTCGAGGCCGGGGTGGTGTTGATCCAGGGGCGCCATGGCGAGGCCCTGCGCTGGCTGCTCGAAGCCGGGGCCTGGACGACGCCGCCTGAGGTCATCCCCGTGGCCAGCCGTGATCCATTCCGGGTGGCCGAAGCGCTCGGTGCCGCGGGCTTCTCGGTGCAAGCTGAACGGCCTTTGCGGCGCCTGAGCGAGCTGGAGCGCATCGATCTGACCGTGATCGAGCGCCCGGCAGGCCGCCACCTGCCACTCCTGCTGCGCTCGGCACTGCTGGGCTCGTCACTGAGGGGCGCAGGCCTGGTGCTGGCGCCCGTGGGCCTGATCCAACTGCCAGGCCGCTCGCTGGGGCGCTTCAGCGGCTGGGAGCTGTTCGCGCGAGCCACCGAATCGACCTGAGCGGAGGCGCTTCGAGGCCCTGTTGCCGTCGTAAAAAATACATTTTCAAAACGAATCACCCCCCCTCTTGCGCCTGGAGGACCCCCATCAGCAACCCCTGACATTCACGCCAAGGCGCTTGTGAACCAGATCTCAAGAGGATCAAGGCGCCATTCGGACCCCCTCCCCCAGCGAGGAGCAGCCCCAAACCCCTCTCCAGGACTGGATTTTCGACCTACTGAGCACCAGCACCAAAGCACTCCCGCGCCAAGTGGACGAATTTGAGATTGTCCCCACGACATCAGCAATCCCGTGCATTCCCTGGCTATTTCAGAGAATTTACTGAACAATGCGAGGGGGAGGCCTTGAAACCTAAGTTGCCCGTGGTAAGGTTGCACCAACAAATTGCTCTCGAACATTAAATATGTCAGAACCCACTCTCCCTTCATCACCAGTATTTACCGATCCCACAGCTGTAGCAGATGTTCCTGCGGGCTCAGATGTCAATGCGGTCGATGCCACCACTGCCCCCGTTCAGCTGACCGGCAGCAGCCAGACCTTCACTACAACCAATGCGGCACCAGGACAGACAGCCAACGTCGTTGTTTCCGGCCTGAACAATACCCTGAACCTCGGCACTGGGGCCGCCAACGTTGCTGTTATCGGTGACGGTGCCATCGTTGAATCCGTCCAGCTTTTGGATTCGGCCGGTGTGCCGATTCCTGATGCCGGCAAAGCGATCACCCTCGGCGATCCCACCGTTCCTTACAACGGCGGTGTCGTTGACACGACTGCCGCAGTCTCGGGCGATTCCATTGGCTCGACCGAGACTGTGGCCCAATCAGCCGGTGGCCAAGCACCTTCGGGTGGCGGTGGCTTTGCTTACTACGTCCACGGTGGCACAGGCAACGACTCGATCATCGGCTCCAGCCAGAACGACTACATTCGTGGCGGCGCTGGAGACGATTCGATCAGCTCTGGTGGCGGCAACGATCTGGTTCGTGGCGGTGCGGGCAGCGACAGCATCTTCACTGGACTCGGCATCGACACCCTTTACTACACGGCTGACCAAATCGGCGCCTCAACCGATATCTGGCAGGACTTCACCTCTGGAGTTGACAAACTCACCTTCGACGCCGGAATTACGGCCACGATCAGCTCTGACGGTCTGTCCGTTGTTCTTTCCATCGTTGCCAGTGGTGCCACAACAACGGTCACCAGTCAGTCGGGGCTGTTCGCAGCAACAGATCTTCAACAGGTCAACTTCATCGGCTAAGCCTGCACAGCCCACCAATCAAGCAACGGCCTCCCCTGGAGGCCTTTTTTTTGCCTTGAACGGCCCATTCGAATCGGGATTCACCCAGCTCAGGGCCCGCGGCGGCGGCCGAACGTCAAGCTTCCTTTGGCTCGGTGAACCAACGAATCTGAGGGTTCCATGAAAAAAGGAGAAACCCGTAGCACCCGACACGAGAGCCTTCACAACGCTCCAGTTAGCTGGGCTTCTGGGGTAAGTCAAGAACCCAGGTTCGGCGCATGTCAGCAAATCAAAACTTAACTCGCTTGACTTCGCAGGCCGATCTCCTTTAGCTTATCGCTACCCATCGCTGCAGCCCGATGTCAGAACCGCTTCTTCCACCCATTAATTGGGGCGACTACAGCGACCCCAACCTCCTCTTTGGCACCAACAAGTCCGATCTGCTGAGCGGCACCACGGATAGCGATCTGATCACGGCCAAGAAGGGCAGCGATCTGGTCAACGGCGGCCAAGGCAACGACTTCATTCTCGCTGGCAAGGGCCATGACCTTGTCGATGGCGGCGCTGGCAACGACCTGATCTTCGGTGGTTCCGGCAATGACCTGATCAACGGAGGTGACGGCAACGACATCCTGCTGGGCGAATCCGGCAACGATCTGATCAGTGGCGGCGACGGCGACGACTGGATCAGTGGCGGCAAGGGTAATGACTCGATCGAAGGCGGTGCGGGCAACGACACCATCTACGGCGGCGCTGGCAACGACAAAATCTTTGGTGGTGACGGCAACGACAAGATCTTCGGCGGTTCTGGCAAGGACACGATCGATGCCGGAGCAGGCAACGACTGGGTGCTGGCAGGGAAGGGCAGCGATCTGATCACCCTGGGAACCGGCAACGACACCCTCTTCTTCAGTGCTCACTCCTTCGTTGGGGGCAAAGACACCGTCACCGACTTCACCAGTGGTGTCGACAAGATTGTTGTCGACAAGGGGATCAGCGCCTCGATCACCAACGGTGGTCAGTCGATCATCTTCACGGCAGCCCACGCCACAACCACGCTGATCAGTGGCAAGGATCTGTTCCAGACCACCGACATCAACTTCATCGTCTGAGCCTTTGGCACAATCGGCTCACGTCACGGCCACCCGTTCGCGGGTGGCTTTTTGATGAACGACGGCAATGGAATCGAGCGGGAGCCGCTGCGGGAGCTGGAGCTGCTGTCGCCCTGGTTCGATGCCTCCTCCCCCACCCAAGCGACGGTGGCTGCGATCGAGGAACCCAAGCGTCTGCTGGTGGTGGTGGCGCCCCCGCGTTCCGGCTCCTTCCACCTCTGCCGGTTGCTGTGGCCACTGGGCTACGGCAGGCCCACCGAATACCTCAACCCCAACCCGCTCTACCGCTCGATCCTCGGACGCTTCGGTCAGGTGGGCTCCCGGGCCTGGCTCCAAACCCTGGTGAAGGAGCGCTCGGCCCGCTCAAGCTTCACGGGCACGCCGTTTTTCGCTTTGAAACTGCAGGCCCAGCAGGGACGTGGGTCGCTCAAGCAGGTGCTGCGCAGACACTTCCCCTCACCGCTTGAGGCCCTTGGCCTGCGGCCAGAGCCAGCGCTGGTGGTGCGGCTGCGGCGCCGGGATCAAGTGGCGGCCATGGCCTCGCTGCACTTTTCCCGTTGCACGGGCGCCTTCGATCTGGGGCTGGTGACCACCCACCAGGGGCTGCCGATCGGCCAACTGCTCGAGCGGAGCGCCATCGCCCAGACCATGGCCGAGTATCAGGCCCATCTCAGCTGGCTGGAGCAGGGGACAAGGGAGATCGCTCCGGTGCACAGCCTCGATCTGGAAGACCTGGTGAGCGACCAGGCCGGCACGCTGCTGGCGCTGGTGCAAGCGCTGGAGCCTGAGGCCAGCCCCAGCCACCAACATCCGCACCTGGGGGTGCGCCTGCGCCGCGAGGCCTCGGCCTACGTGGCCGAGCGCCGGGACTGGATCGAGCGCATCAGTGCGGTGGTGCGGCTGCAGGAAGGCGGGGCAGATCGCTGATCGACAGCCAGCGCAACAGGCGTGGAAGCCAGGCGGCGGGCACGGCCGAGGCCACGGCGGCCCCATGGCGGCCGATCAGCCGCCGCAGCCAGCCGCGCAGCAGGGCGCGGCGCCGTTCCAGGAGCACAGCCGGCGGCAGACGGTGCAAGACAGAGGCGGAGGCCTCAAGCCTGGCGGCGGGGGCGGCGGGGCTGAAGCGCGTGAGCGCCGCCATGGTGCGGTTGGCCTCCAAGTGGGCCTGCTGGCGTAGCACCTGCCAGCGCCGGGCCCAGGTCCTGAGCCAGGGGGAGGTGGGTTCTGGATGCTGCTCCGGTGCCCCCAGGCGCAGGGCCACCCCATGGGGCAGGCTGCTCACCCCCGCCGGGGCCAGGTGGGCCAAGGTGGCTCCGGGGCGCAGGAACAGCCGCTCGAACAAGTCGATGTCATCGAAACCCCAACCCAACAGGTAGGGGTTAAAACCACCAACGTCGACCAAGGCGAGCCGTTCGACGGCGAACAGCCCCAGGTCGTCGAGATTGGCCGCGCCCTTGGGGCCCTCCAGACCCATCAGCCCCCCGGGCAGCTGACGGATCTGCAGGGTGGCGGCCGCCGGATCGAAGCCCGCAAAAAACGGCTCCTCCAGAAGGGCATCGGCATCGGCCTTGAGGATCCAGGGATGACGGGCCTGCCCAAAGCCGTGGTTGTAGGCCCGGCTCAGCCACCACTGCTGCTCCCCCTCCACCCGCAGCAGGCGCAGGCGGGCATCGGCGGGCAGATCGGCCGCCGTGATCGGCGGATCCGAAGACCAATCGACGATCAGATGCTCAGCATGGGTGCCATGGCGGCTGATCGAGGCGGCCGTGCGGCGCAGCTGGGCGCTGCGGTCGCGGGCGGCGGTGACGATGGTGTACGGAGACGGCAAAGCCACGTTGCTCGAACGACTTCATGATCCAGCTCCGACGGAGACGCATCAACTCCCTCTGCCGGCATTGACTGCTGGCCGATTTGCAGGGCTGAATCAGATCGCCTCGGAGGCGAGCGCCGGCGGCCACAGCCAGCGGGCGTCGCGTTGCAGCTCAAGGGCAAACCGGGATCCCTCTGCCAGCAGGTCGGCATGCTCGCGGGGGGTGAGCACGAGGGCATCGCAGCTCAGGGGCAGCTGCTCCAGGGGCCAGCCCCGCAGACGCTCGTGCTGGGGGCCGCTGGCGGCCGCATCGATCAGCAGCAGGTCGAGGTCGCTGCCCACACCGGCGCTGCCCCGGCCGTAGCTGCCAAACACCGCGACCCGCTGCAGGGAGGGAATGGAAGCGGCCTGCTCAGCGGCCCAGCCTTCCACCTGGCGCAGGATCTCCTCGGGCTCAGGCCAGCGCAGCACGGATTGCGTCAAGGAGCGCACGGGCATGGCGAAGGGCGTCGTCGCTTTGCAAGCGACCGAAATGGTCGGTGGGGGCCCCATCGGGAAGGCCATCGGCGGAACGGTTCATGGGGCCATTGTGGAGCGTCTAAGTGGTGCGTTGAAGTGGTGCGCCAAGGCAGCGCCGCTAGCTTGTGAACAGATCGGGCGCTCAAACCAATGGTGGCCGCCGCTGGCACGCTTCCCTGGGCAGCCCCCCGGCCGTTGCCCGCCGATCTGGATCTTGGCCCCGGGCTCGATCCCGATCGACTGCTGCAGGCCCTCCAGCGCCTGGCCCTGGCCCCCGGGGTGCTGGCGCTGGTGGCGTTTGGCTCGCGCGGCAGGGGCGATGCCTGGCCGGATTCCGATCTCGATCTCGCCGTGATCTGCCGCGAGGGAACACTGACTTCCTCAACGAAGGCGGAGCGGTGGTACGCCTACCGCCAGACCCTCGGGCCGCTGGGCTGTGGCGTTGATCTGGTGGTGGTCGGATTTGAGGATGCTGGCCGCCTCGCCGGCTCCCGCTGGCATGTGCTCGGCGATGTGGCCCGGGAGGGCCAGGTGCTTTATGTCTCCGGCTGAGGATGCTGCCTTGCTGCTGATGCTGGTGCGGCGTCACCTGCTGACCCTGAGCTTTGGCCTTGATCCAAGTTGCCCGGCTGAAGACTGGGGCTTCACGGCCCAGCAGGCTGTGGAGAAACTGCTGAAGACCCTGATCGTGCTCCGCGACCAGCGTCCGCCCCGGAGCCACGAACTGGCGGATCTGGCCGCCTTGGCGGAGCTGGCCCTCGATCCATTACTGCTCAAGCTGCAACCTTTCGCCGTGGAGGCGCGCTACGAGGAGGGCCCGTTCGCCTTACCGGCGGAGCGGACCGTGCTGATGGGGCGCCTCGAAGCTCTGCTGGCCCACTGCGAAGCCGCCGTGGCCCGCGCGGCGCGGCCCTGAGGCCATGGCGCAGGCTCAAGGCCAGGACCTCAAAACCCTGATGGGCCAGCAGGGCGGGCCGTTCCTCGATCCGAGTCCGCCAGCCACCAGAGCAGCGCATGGGTGTCGTGCAGCAGGGCACGGCTCAAGAAGGCTCAAGTAGCACCCCCTGACGCCGTTGGATGGCGGCCTGCTCAAGGGGCATCTCACCTGGATGGGCCGCATCCATCCATAGGGAGAAGTTGGTTTTGGACACGTGGACATTCACGGTGCGCTTAGGCCTCGTCAAGAATTCATCAAAATCAGTCCATCCCTGGACCAACGATAAGGAATAATCTGGCAACAGAGATCTCTAGGGCTTCCATCCAGGCCAATCCATGGTCGAACAAGATGTGCGCTGGCAGCAGCGCTACTCCAATTTCTGCCGGGCCCTAGAGCAGCTTGAATCGTTCTTCGAGCCGCCCGAGCTCAACGAACGGGAGCCTCAGGGATCTGTTGCGCAGCGAAGGCAATGCCGATCTACTTGGCTCCAGAGACACGCTGCGGGAAGCCTTCCGGCTTGGGCTGATCGGCGATGGGGAGGCCTGGATGTTGATGATTCAAGACCGCAACATCACGAGACATACCTACAACAGCAGCACCGCATTGGAGATCATCGGTCACATCCAAGGCTCCTACCTCCTTAGCTATCAGCAGCTGAGGGAGCGGCTCAAGCTCCGTCTTAAGGAAGCCCCCCCATGACCCTGATTCCTGGCTTGCCCGCAGCGGCGGAAGAGAAGCTGCTGGATGTGCTCCGCAACCAGCCAAGCGTGGATCAGGTGTGGCTGTATGGCTCAAGAGCGATGGAACGGCACCAACCTGGATCGGATGTGGATCTCTGCCTGGCCGGTGAATCGATCAGCCATGGCGATCTGCTCAGGGTGATGGACCGGGTAGAGGATTTGCTGCTGCCCTGGAGGGTGGATCTCGCTCTGCAGCGGGAGCTACCCGCCGATCTGCTGGCTCACATTGAACGGGTGGGGCGCTGCCTCTGGAGGCGGCAGGGTTGACTCCATGGACATCCCTCGCGCCTGAGCCCCGTTAAAGTGGACGGGCATAGCTCAGGAATTGATGGCACAGGCTCCTGAGCGCTCGACCCTGATGCCCAGCGAGGGGGTGCTGAGCCTGCATGAACTCCATCGCACCTACGCCAGCTTTGCGGAATTCCAGCCGAATCTGATGAGCCTCCTGCAGCAGGGGGGGCTGATCGAGGATTGCATCCAGGTGACCCAAGCCCTGGGGATCCTGGAGCCCTTGAGCGGTGAACACATCCCGCCGGAAGCGATCACAATCCAGGGCCCCAATTACCGGGAATCGCTGATCGCCAACGGGCTCCTGAGCCGCAACCGGGCTGTGCTGCGCGTACTGGAGCAGAGCTACGGTTCGCTGGAGGCTCTGGGCCAGTTGGATGTGTACCTGGTGGAGGCTCTCACCGGCTTTGCCCTCTGGATGAGACGCCACCTGGGGGATGAACATCTCACCTGCAGTGAGTTCCTCAACGACGCCGAAAACAACTTCGCTGACATCCACAACGAAGACCTCTGCGCCCTGAGTTATTCGGATGCCAGCTTCGATCTAATCCTTTGCAATGAACTGTTTGAGCATGTCAGGGATCTTGATCTGGCCTTCCGAGAGATGGCCCGGGTGTTGCGACCCGGCGGGCGGCTGATCGCCACCTGCCCCATGGCCTTTGGCCAGCAGGATTCGATTGTCAAGGCCCGCTTCAATGAGGCGAGCGGCCACGACGAACTGCTTACCGAGGCCGAGTTCCATGGAGATCCGATCCGACCCGAGGCTGGATCGCTGGTCTACCGCATCCCGGGCTGGGATTTAATCGATCAACTCCAAACGGCCGGATTCAGTGATGTCGTGATGCACCACCTGGCCAGCTGGAAACATGGAATTCTCGGTTCGGATCTGCCGGGGGTGCTGGTGATCGAAGCGCAGCGCTAGCGGTGGCCCGCGACCCGCTGGCCTGGCAACCGCTGCTGCGCCACTGGACCCACTGCATCGGAGAAGGCGGTGCAGCCGTGGCCGATCTGGGCCGCCTTGAGCACGTTGCCGATCTGGATCTGGCGGCCCTGCTGCCGGGTGGACCGGGCTGGGCCGATGCCCAGCGCTGCATGGCCCACGATCCGGAAGGGGCCTTCCGAGCGCTGTATTACGGCCTGGCCCTGCGGGGATTGGAGGCACTCCCTCCACCGGCAGATCTGGTGCCGGCAGACAGCGCAGAGCCCCCGGCCATCAGTGTGCTGATTCCTGTGCATAACCACTGGCCGATCACGCTGAATGGCCTCCGCAGCCTTGTGGTGGCGGCCAACACCACGCGCTTTGAGGTGATCGTGGCCGATGACGCCTCCAGCGATGCCACCACCCAGCTGGGGCGGCAACTGCCCTGGCTACGGATCTGGCGCAGCGAGCGGAACCAGGGCTTTCTCGACACCTGCAACGCAGCCGCCCAACAGGCCCGTGGCGAGGTGCTGCTGTTGCTGAACAACGACACGCTGGTGGGCGATCACGCCCTGGATCGGCTGATGGAGAGCTTCCAGCGCCATCCGGAAGCCGGGGTTGTGGGGGCTGCCTTCTGGGGAGCCGATGGCCTGCCTCAGGAGGTGGGGGGGATCGTGTGGGCGAGCGGCCAGGTGTGGAACCACGGCCGGGGCTTCGGGCCAGAGCAGTGGTTTGCCCTGGCCGATGAGCGTCAGACGGATTATGTGAGCGGCTGTGGGCTAGCGATCCGCCGCCGCCTCTGGAACGAGCTGGGCGGTTTCGATCAGCGCTACCGACCGGCCTACTGCGAAGACACCGACCTGTGCCTGCGGGCCTCGGAGGCCGGCCAGGCAGTGCTGGTGCAACCGCAGGCGAGGATCCTGCACCTGGAAGGGCTGAGCCATTCACGCCAAGCGGAACAAGGCCTCAAAAAGCACCAGACCCGCAACCTGGAGCAACTGAAGCAACGCTGGCAACAGCAACTGGATACGCAGCACCCCCCAGCGGGCCTGCCTTGGCTGCTGGCGGCAGATGTGGCATTGCGGGGGCGACCGCTGGCGTTGCTGCTGCAGCCCAATGCAGAGGCGATCGCCATCTGCCAACAACGGGGCTGGGCGCCGCTGGTGCTGGAGCCCCAGTGGCCGCTGGATTGGTTGGTGGCGCATCTGGTGGGGCCGCTGCTGAACGCGATCGCGCTGGTGGGGGAGCCGCCGGCGGGGGCGGCCCTCCCGCCGGGGTGGTTGCAGGTGGCGGAGGCCAGCCAGTTGCCGCAGCGACCGCTGGGCGAGATGCCCCGGTTGCCGGCGCTGCCGGGTTGGGATCGGGAGGATCTGCGGGTGTTGGCCAGCAGCAGCGGCCTGCATGCCGATGGCTGGCTGGAAACACCCTGCCGGCTGGTGCTGGAGCTGCTGGGGGAGGCGCGACAGGCTGAAGTCTTGCGCCTGCAGCTGTTTTTGCCAGAGGAGGGCTTGCTGGAGTCAGAAGCTGCCGTGCAGGTGCAGCTGGAGCCCGGAGGGGAGCCACAGCAGCTGGCTCTGCGGCCAGGCCTGAATGGTTGGGATCTGCAGCTAGGGATGGATCCGGCGCCCTGGCTGCTGCTCAGCATCGGTGGCCGGCCCCTGGTGAAGCCTGCGAACCCGCAAGATCAGCGAGAGCTGTTGGCGGTGCTGAATGATCTGTCGGTGAGCTGACGGTTATGACGCCAGTTCTGTGGCTATGTAGGCGAGGAATCGCCGGTAGAGGGAGTTGGGTTCGAGGAGGAAAAGAGCTCCTGCTCGAAGCGCGCGATTCTGGCGTTGCTCTCTTTCAGCAGCGCGTTCTCTTGCCTCAACCTCTCGGTTTCTTGCTCGATGTCGTAGACGGGTCGCCAGTTCAACGTCGCCAAACACCGCCGCCACAGCGGCAACGTGGAGACCCACTCCGATCTTGTCATTGATGGCGAGGGCGCCGAAATGGGGGAGATCGCCATAGGAGTCGTTGGTGAAAGACGGGATCAGGATCAGCAGGACAGCCGCGATCAGCGTCGCAAGGGCCTGGCGATCGAGGAGGGGCTGCTGCGCCGATAGTGATGCCGCAGATGCGCTTTCAATCAATTTAGCGACCCCAAGCCAAGCCCGATGAGCCGATAGCACGCCAGTACCATCAATCGCGCTTCCGTGTTTCCACGGGTGCTGGCGCGGGGGTGATGGGAGCCCACCCACTGGAGAGTCAGGATGCCTGGCCCTGGCTGGGCTACGGGAAGGGCCTGGGTTGCCGCAGGCGACTCCTTACCGTAAGGACGCCTTGCCCGTAGGATGCAAGGGGTTGCGACTGGTCAAGGTGTGGCAAAGATAGGGGGGGCAACCGGGCGATCTGTGGAGGTGGCCACGCTCACGGCCAAGGGCCAGGTGACCGTGCCCAAGGCCGTGAGAGAGGCCCTTGGGCTGCGGCAGGGTGATCAACTGAGCTGGATGCTGGAGGATGGCTCGGTGCGGGTGCGGGCGATCGCTCCGTTGGATCTGGCCTACCTGCGGGGGCTGGAGGACAATCTGCAGGAATGGTGCAGCGCGGCAGACGATGAGTGCTTTGGCGAGCTGTGATATCGATCGAACGCCATGGCGTGTTGCTGGTGCCCTTCCCGTTCACAGACCGCACATCTCAGAAACGACGGCCCGCAGTTGTCCTTTCGGATCCGAGCTTTCAACGCTCCACGGGCCATCTGTTGCTGGCCATGGTCACTTCGGCGAAACAATCACAGTGGCCTCTCGACTGGCCGATCAACGATCTTGAGGCGGCTGGCCTGCCCCAGCCCTGCCTAGTGCGGTTCAAGCTTTTCAGCCTGGATGAACGCTTCATCCTCAAGAGACTCGGCGCCTTGTCGACAGCCGACGGCAATGGTGTGACGACGCAGATGGGCGCCCTTCTGGGCTGGACAACGCAGCGCTGAGGCAGCGCTCTCCGATCCTGAGCTTGTGCCGCTGTGCACCGGCAGGGTGCGTCCGTGTCGCTGCTCCGCGGCCAGAACACATCATCAAAGCGGTGGATCACCGCTGCTGCTTCGCATGAGCCTTGCGGCTATGAGCTCCGGTGCCTCAAAGCGGCAAATCGCATCCCCAAGACAAATCACGGCTTAGTACGAAAATACTATTTAGGCAGCAAGCGTATTTCCGATGCGCCTGCAGGTTGGCCACCACAAGCTCAGCAGAGCCAATGCCTTTAGGCTGTTGCAACACAGCAGAGAAGCTGGCGATGACGCGGGACGCCTTCCAGCGCGGGAACTGGCAGGCGGTGATTGAAGCCCACCCACTGGAGAGTCCCGATGCTGGGGCCTGGCTGCGCTACGGGCAGGCCTTGCTGCACACAATGGAGCCGGGGCCGGAGCAGGGCAAACAGCAGCAGCAGGCTGCGTTGGCGTTTCTGCAGGCGCAGAAGCGGGGGGCCAGTGGCGGTGCCCTGGTCGCTGCCAAACGCCAGGTGGTGATGGTGAGCCTCAGGGAAGCCCTGGCGCTGGCTGGCCTGGCAGAAACCGCTGCGCGATTGGATCTGAGCCACTTTGCAGCCAATGGCGGGATGCCTCTGCCGGGGGCTGACGGGCCCCGCCGGCTGCTGTTAGTGCTTGGGATGCATCGCTCCGGCACGTCGGCGCTTGCGGGTCTGCTAGGGCAGGCGGGTTTTGTCGCCCCGGCCAACCCGGATCCTGGGGATGTCAACAACCCAACCGGGTTTTGGGAACCGCGCCATGTTCGCCGCTTTCATGATGGGTTGATCGCCTCCTGTGAGAGCAGCTGGGAGGATCCGCTGCTGCCGCTACTGTCCTGGCTGCCAGATCCGATCGAGCCTGCGATCGATAAGCTGGAGGAGGCGTTGGCTGAGGATTTCGCCGGCATCCCCGCCGATGGGGTGGCCGTGGTGAAGGATCCCCGCCAATGCAGGCTGATGCCGCTGTGGAGCGAGCTGTTGCAGCGCCGTGCCCTGGTGGTGCAGGTGCTGCTGGTGGTGCGGCGGCCGGAAGCCGTGGCGGCGTCTTTGTGGCGAAGGGATCAGTTGCCGCTGGATCGGGCCCTGTTGCTGTGGGTTAGCCACACCCTCGAGGCGGAACTGCACAGCCGTGAGCAGCCACGGCTGGTGGTGAGCTACGAGGCCCTGTTGAAGGATCCGGCGGCTGTGGTGAGCAGCTGCCAGCGATTGGCAGGATTGCCAGAGCAACCACTATTGGCTGGGCTGCAGGGCGCCTGGATCCGGCCAGAGCTCAACCACGCCAACAAGCCGCTGGATGTGGCTGCGGACGTGGGAACCCGGGGCCTGCTGCAGTTGGCTACTGCTGTGTATCGGGCGCTAAGCGATGGGTCGATGGATGCTATGGAAAGGCAGGAGCTGCTGGATCGGGCCAGGCTGGAGCTGCAGGAGCGGATGCAGGCGCTACTACGTCTGGGATCGCAGCGGGCGATGCTGCAATTGTTCTGGGAGCCGAGGGCCGGCGGTGGCTTCTGCGAAGAGCATTCCCAAAGGCGCGCGGTGGTGATGGAGCGCAGCAAAGCTGAGGTGGTGTTTGTGCTGCCGAACACAGCGGCCCAACCCAAGGCTCTGCGGCTGGATCTGGCCGAGCAGCCTGGCTTGATCAGCTTGCAACAGCTGGAGCTGCGCGACATAGCAGGGAAGAGCCTCTGGCAATGGGGTGTTGGAGCTGCTGATCTACCGGGGCATGGTGCTAATCCCCATACCCGGGTGCTAGCTGAGGGGCTGGTGCTTGCTGGGGATGGTGATCCAGGGCTGCTGCTGGCGATCCCAGCCGAGAGCCTGGAGCGATTGGGCTCAGGCAGTTCTTTGCGGGTTGTGGCTCGCTGGCAGGCGTTGCCAGTAGAAGTGGCGCGACAGGTGCTGGAGATGTAGGGGCACTCAGAATTTTCAAGCTAACCTTGCTTATACGTATGAAGTTGAACGTGGCATCAGCGAATCAGGCTGTTCTCTCTAACCCGGCAGATCTGAGCCTTTGGGTGGCAGAGGTGAAGCAGTTGATTGAGGGCTCTGATCTTCATGCTGCCCAGGCTCTGGTGAGTGCTTTCGGCTTATGCCATCCCACGGAAGTATGGCCCCATATTCTCAAGGCATGGCTTGCAGTCGAAACTGGCTCACCACGAACGGCCAAAGCTGAAACTGATATAGCGCTGGAATCTCACCACTATCCCCGCCTCAGTGCCGTCGAAAAACAGTTCATCCAAGCCTTGCGCCTACGCAGTGAGGAGGGAATAAGTGCAAAGGAATTTACGCCCGTAGACAAGCCCTCTACCGAACCGGCTTCCATCGCCGATGTGCCTTCCACGGCAGGGGATGTCTACGACAAGGGGATCCTGCCAAGACGGCCAATCACTGTGAAGAAGCTGGCATTTTATCTGCCACAGTTTCACCCGATTCCTGAAAACGATGAGTGGTGGGGAGAGGGCTTTACCGAATGGACCAACGTGTCGCGCGCCAAGCCCTTTTTCCCGGGGCACTGGCAACCGAGGCGTCCGGGACCGATGGGTTTTTACGACCTTCGGGTGCCAGCCACGATGAATAAGCAGTTTGAGTTAGCACGGCGATATGGCATTGATGGTTTTTGTTTCTACTATTACTGGTTCAACGGCAAGAAGCTGCTGGAGAAGCCCCTTGAGATGCTGATGGACGGGCAGACGGATCCTTTCCCGTTTTGCATCTGCTGGGTGAACGAAACCTGGACGAGAAGCTGGGATGGGATGTCTGGAGAGGTGCTGGTAGAGGCCAACCAGAGCTTGGAAGGAACCAAGGCATTTATTCGTGATCTTGAGCCAGCGCTTAAGAATGAGAACTACATTCGTGTGGACGGACGGCCTTTACTATTAATCTACTGTGCTCAAAAACTAGAGAGCCCAGAGGAAACTGTTCAAGACTGGCGTGAATTTGCACGAACATCCGGCATAGGAGAACTTCACGTCTGCGCCGTACAGAGTTTCGGATTTGATGATCCCACGCCCTGGGGGTTCGATGCCGCTGTTGAGTTCCCACCCCATTGTGTTCCCCATAAGCACCAAGGTTTGACCTACTGCCGAGAGCTCAGCGAAGAGGAGAGGCAACAGCTTGGTGTAGATCCTAGCTTCTCAGGTGAAATCCGTGATTATCAATTCTACTCACAATGTGGCTCAATCAGGCCGAAAGAACCATATCTACTTTACAAGGGCTGCATGCTCGCCTGGGATAATACCGCAAGGCGCATGGAAACTGCGCACATCTACGCCAATTTTTCAGTTAAGGCATACCAAGATTGGCTTATATCATGCATCGACTATTGTTCACGAGACGATCTGAACCCATACAGTGAAAGCTTCGTCTTTATTAATGCCTGGAATGAGTGGGCAGAAGGTTGCACACTTGAGCCAGATCAGCATTTTGGCTATGCTCTGCTCAATGCGACTCTTGAGGCTAGCCAACAAGCTAAATGGATTGAGCCGTTCACGTCTTATAAAAACGGACTCCCCATGGGAGGAATTGGCCAGCGCGGGCAGCACAATATTGTTGTATTTGGCCATGATGCACACATGCATGGCGCACAAATCAACCTTCTAAGCATGGTCAGAAATCTGACCAAGAAGATGGGAAATAAAGTCTATGTAGTCCTCTTGAATGGCGGTGAATTGGTCGATGCGTATAAGAAGCTAGCACCAACAACAGTGCTTAGCGAAGGCTTTTCAAAAGATCAAGCACAGCTGTCAGCTCTTCTTCAAGAACTCAGGGCTAGAGGCTATGGCCATGCAATTCTCAATACTATAGTTACGGGCTTACACACCAAGTTTCTTAAAGATAATGGGTTTAAAGTTTCGAATTTGATTCATGAGCTTCCAAGCCTGATTCGGTCCTATCAGCTAGAAGAGAACCTCTACGAAATTGCGTCGCATTCCGATGATATTGTTTTTTCTACTAATTATGTAAGGGATAAAATAAAAAAAGAATTCAAGCTTGCTCTATCATATTCAAGAGTATTGCCACAGGGAATTAATTTCAACGAGAGCTATCAAAACAAACATACGGTGCGGCGCGAGCTTCGAACAAAGCTTGGATTTGGAAATGACGATCTTGTTGTTATGGCCTGTGGATTTGCCGATTTCCGCAAAGGTATAGATGTGTTTATTCGTGTTGCGCAGAATATTATTTCTCAAATTGGTCAAGCAAGGTTTGTTTGGGTGGGCAGGCTCGACCCATCGATCGAATCTTATATTCGCTCGGATATCACAAATATGGGACTGGAAGAAAGAATCATTATCACCGGCAATCTTCCACTCCCATTTGAGCACTATCTATCCAGTGATATCTTTCTCCTTACGAGTCGAGAAGATCCGCTGCCAAGCGTCGTAATGGAAGCATTCGATGCAGGCCTACCTGTGATCGGATTTGAGGGGGCGGGTGGATTTGTAGAGCTACTCGATAATGAAGAAAGAGGATTGCTTGTGCCGTATATGAATGAGAGGTTGATGAGTGAAGCAATTCTGTATATCAAGAGGCGACTTGATGATGGATTAGCCTTTGAAGATAACCACAAATTTGCACGCTCTAATTTTGACTATGTTTTTTATCTTGAAAACCTTCTAAACTATTCGCACTCATTTAGCGCCAAGCCCTTATCTGTTACTGGGAATCCCATCACAGTATCGGCTATCATACCAAATTATAATTATAAAAGGTATTTAGGTGGCAGGCTTTCTTCTGTTCTTGCACAGACTAAGGCCGTTGATGAAATTATCTTCCTGGATGACTGCTCGCGAGACGGTAGCTTAGACTATGCAACAAGCATATTAATCGATGCTGATATTGCCGTTAAAATACTTGCGAATGAGGCCAATACAGGCTCAGTTGCTGCCCAGTGGAAGAAAGGTATCGATTCGGCCAGCTACCAGTATGTTTGGCTTGCCGAAGCAGATGATTATTGCGAACCAATCTTAGTTCAAGAGTTGGCAAGTGCGGCATCCTTGAATAGCGCCTTAAACCTTTCAATTATCTATTGCCAAAGCTATATGTCTGATGCGTTGGGGAGGGTTGGCTCCACGTATTTTGATTACTTTGCTGGCATTGCTGGCATAGATGGCCAAATATTTAAATCTGACTTTGTGCTTGGCGGTAATGATTTTATTTTAAATCTCTTGGGTGTTACAAATGTGATTCCAAACTCAAGTGCCTGCCTGCTCTCGAGAGAGAAGCTAATCGATATTGATTGGCCAGAGTTGCTTTCATATAGGTATTCAGCAGACTGGATAACATATATTCGGCTGGCACAACTTGGAACAATTGCGTTTCACTCAAGGCCTTTAAATTATCATAGGAGACACGATAAAAGTGTTATTAATCGCAATCTTTCTAGGCCCAAGTCTATTTATCAAGAAGCGCAGCAAATTCATAAATTAGTGTATTCGCTTAGCGGCGATCCGGACAAGCTTTCCGCTCTTGAATTGGCGTGTCGCCAATGGCTTCGTGCCTCATTCTCTTCTGAAATCAGTGCATCATGATAATCCTTCGATCAGAATAAATCTGTTTTAGACGACAACTGCACCTATTATAAAAGCAAAGGCAAAATTAAGAAGCCTCCCAAGATAGTCAATCAAGTCAATACCTGGACCTACGAGAAAGAGATCAATTCAGACAGCTTGTTATCATAGTCTATCGTTAGATAGTAATATCAAACGCTGAAGGTGCCGGAACGCTTAGCGAGAACAAGGGCATACTCTAGATAGCACCAAGATGGCTCATCTCTACTTAATACTAATGAGTCAACACTGCAATATGCTGATGCCCGGAAACCACTGAGTACTCTATTCCCAACAAATTGAAGTACTTCTGAAAAAGATTAACCCAAAAAGCATCGTTTACAAATGAGGCCCTGTAGTAGCTGCTATCCGGTATATATCCATCAAGCTCTTTGCAAGTATCACCATCGAAGAAGCCTGAATCTTGAATTACATTCAAAAACTCTTCTGGCCGTTTAGAGAGATATGAAGCCGTATTAGAAGTCCCATTAAATGAAAGCAAAGCAATTCCGCCGTTCCGAAGAATCCGCTTTAACTCATGCATCCAAGCGTCCGCAGCTGATTGCGTTAGATGCGACAAAACAGAACAAGAATAAATCAAGTCTATTGACTGACTCTCTAAGACAGTTGGCGGGAAAGGATCTACAAACGAATAGATACCGGCTAGTAAGTTATTGGAACACCATTCAATATTATCCTTATCGATATCAATACCCTGTAGAGTCAAGTTTTTATGCTGGGCCATATGCATTGCTACTCTACCACAACCAACACCCCAGTCAAGGATTGATGTTTTATCTGTTTCGATGTCCTTCCCGTATTTTTTTGCTATATATTTTAGTCGATCATAGCTAGTTCGTCCACTATTCAGGAACATACATGCGTTCGCGTTAGGGCCAGCTACCCTGCGAATTCTCGCTAAATCCGGCAAGCAGTCAAGCATAGCAGAATTTGTATGAATGGTTATGGGCATATAATCAATTATATCACCCGAGGAAGCATCCTCAACTTGCAATGTAAATGACAGATATGGATCCATTGGCATATTCTCAAAATTATATGTTGCACCAACTACATTATTTTCAGGCATAAACCAATGAGCTTGACCTAGGTTCTCGTCATGATAGTAGAATTGATCGACTGGTAAACGGCCATCACACTTTAGAATCAATTTAAAATCTTTTGATGACGAAGGAATGACTACGCCTACAGCAAGCTCAAATGCTTGGTTAGAACGTGGATAAAAGCTATATATCTCCCATTTACCTGGGCTCACTGAGCTTCGCAACAGCTCTATGATACCATTATCTATATACTTCTGCGTGAAATGACATATATCTATGCGCTGAAACTGTCTCGACTCCAAGCAAACACAATGAATTTCATTAGAACTAGGCATCTCCCATTTATTGAGCTGTGCAAGGCTAAAAAGACAAAATGGATTTTTAGGCCCATAATTCCCAAGACAGATCGACTTAAGATAAATTTTACAATCAAATGTTGGAGCTATTAAGTAATCACTAGACTCAGGAACAAGAGTGGGATGTATCATCATGGTAGGCTGCTTGATTTGAAAAAAGGTACGATTAAGGCTTTGACTATTCATAACGATATGAGGGTAATGACCATATGGTTTCTTGCCCGGAGCTCTCTGTAAGAAACGCTCACAAGTCTGAAAAATAACAATATCAGGTTTAAAGTCTTCGACTAGTTCAGGGTAAAATGCTGATTCCCAGCAAAAACGAACCTTCCGAAATATTCTACAGAAATATGGCGCAAGACCCCATCCATGCGGCCTATCAATGAACGAGTTTCCAAAAATGCATAGACTCTTGTCAACTAATGCTTCATTATTCACTACGTCATATGCAAGGCCTGTATGTGATCCAATAGGCTCCGATAAGATATCCAATGATATGCTGAGCTCATTTCTTATCTGGATTCGTTTTACCAATTCGAATGTGCTACTTAAATTAAAATGAGCGCCTAGATCACCACTATTAGCGACTTCAACGACCTGAGCATCAAACTCAAATTCGTTGCTAATATCTAGAAATTTCAATATTCTGTTAAAAATTACAGTATTACCAAACTCGGACAAGTGGCTGTCAAGTAGTCGATAAACTGAGCATCTTCTGTTCAACAGCCTCATGTCATCTATGGGACACACAATTAACTTATTAGCAGAATCAAGCAGTCTCTTAAGGACTGGTGTTATGTGAGTTGGCAGAGAACAAGGATATGCATATGGAATAATAGTTGCTTTATTAGGAACTACTAGAGATGCAAATAAGATGCCGTGAGATCTGCAAAACTTATTCCAGTTCTCAATTGCATAGACCCAATAATCAGCCTTAGTCGTAGCTAAAATAGGATCATCGTCGTAAGATTTAAAGTAATTATTCGAGCCACCATAGAGAAATAACTGATCTCCGCTTGAGATAGCGACGTCATTGGGTGAACGAACTCCTCTCTGCGGGAGAGACCCTACTACTCTAGATTGCAAAAGGAATGAATCTGAGGCTTCAAATTTCGATAACGAATTCATTGATCTTTTGCCTGAGTTTGCAATACTTATTTTAAAGTGATCAATAACTTTGGCAAGGCTTGATAAAAATGATCACTGATGAAGGAATCACGAGCTACTATCGACACGAGGAAACTAGAAAGCATAGTCACCTACACTGTATGGATATTATCCTATTGACTTTAGTCTAGATCTGCATACAGTCCCTTGAATTTTATAATATCTTCAGTGCTCCAGAAATGCCTGACATATTTACTATCAAATGCTTTATCTATGATTTTCTGTGATAACTTAACCATCCTTATCCTGCTCTGAAGCTCTTGTTCTCTAGATCCCTTAAGCCTCGTTTCATTAATCCTCGTACATTTAAGGTCAAGCCCCAAAAATTCTGACAGGTCGCCCCAAAGGCCATCAAGTTTATCAATTGTATATACAAGAACCTTGTGACGCGCCCCTGATACAATCGCAAATCCTCTTTCTTGATTGAATGGCTTTGAGTAAACATCAAGTCCACAGTAAAAATTGTGTTTAAACCAATCGGCTATTGTACCTAACTCTCTTTCCAAGCTCATCTCAAGACTGATGGGGTCATCTAGTAAATCCTCTAGATAACTTAGGCTCATTGACGATGCATGGCTTTTGATTGACTCTATCCATCCACTGAGAATACGACTAATTGGCTCGCGAACTCCTGTGATAAAAAAAATATCACTAGACGAATCCCTTATAATCTCTGGATATGAATAATAGCAGTCGGGATATGTAGTAATCATCTCATTTGCAAAATGAAGATGCATTACTTGCTTGGTATGACCCGCCATCCTCAATGACTCTTCAATAGACTTAGATCCAACCTTTCCCATTTGAAAAAGGTGTATGTATGACTCCATTATCTGCTTCGTGACTGAATTAGGAGCTCTCATCTGAAAAGCTCCATCATAAAGCCAATGTTTCCGTGCATGAGCATTATCCATAAGATCAAGCTCTGGGTAGGCTGAACGATAAAAACCTGAATCTAGGTATTGCAGAATTCGTGGATTGTAGACTCTTCCCTCTAATCTTCCTCGTCGGATATTATGAAGCAGCAGCTCTTGCCTGCTTAGGTGAAGCAAGTCTGGCTTGTCGCCACAATGGGTAGCTGTTCTGTAATATTCAAAATCAATTAAGCGTATGCGTTCAGGCAAGTAGTTGTCAACCTCTAGGTCCCTAAGCTCTCCATTGTCGATTAACAATGATATATCAGTGGGCATACCGTGTGGCATCTCTATGCATCTTTTCCAAAGTGAACACACTCAGTCTTCATCTTTCTTTCTGAGCTTCCAATGCTTATAAACTCCATTCGCCTTGGGGCAAAAGTCTTGTATGGGCTAAAGAAAAGATACGATCCATGTACGTCAACTTCCTCTGGGATCACATGCATGACAATCGACTTGCGGGTTGCATCTGAAGTATGCGGAAGCCCCCCATGCACGAACAGTGGATGCCATACCACCACGTCACATGCATCTACTTCAATTGGCTCACAAGCAAGTCCAATCTTGCTACAAGAATCGTAAACGTAGTTTTGATATTGATTCCAAGAAACATTATCGCTGTAAGGGATGTCAGGCAAATCTTTAAGTCTATCTACTCCGATTTCATATCTCTTTTTCAGCTCGTCGTAAAATATCTTGTGCGATGCGGGAATCCCCATTAAGGCGCCATTAGAGATGCGTGAATCTTCTAGCGCAAACCAGCATCCAAGGAACAAATTTTCTGGGAATGTGCAGAATACTGGCGCATCTCTGTGAAGCGGTTGCTTGGTCCCCTCCTCAAAGAATAAAGATGTATAAATAGCGCTTCTACGGCCCCCAAAAAACGTGTCGCATGTGTCAAGAAGACTCTTGGATAAGAATAGTGAGGAAATCTTCTCTGATTCGAGGTGTGAGTTGACAAGGCGGGAGTTTCTGCCGTTGGCTTTAGATGTAGCTAGTGCTTCTGCAGCCCGTTCAGCGCAGATATAGTCATATGCTGCTAAGGCATCTTTCCTTGCATCTTCGCTGATGCACTTTCGTAGAACGGTGAATCCTTTTTCGTGAAGCTCTTGGATGTGCTTGTTCATTTGAGATGAATAGGTTTTGGTTTTAGCCTAGGCTTTTCTAAGTATAAAGCATAGATTCCACGAGTGATATATATCATATGGATTGCAATCCGGGAAGTATCCCTTGGCAATGTCAAGGCCAAGAAACAACTCTATAGCAAAGCCTGAGGACTCACATGTTTCAAAAAAATCAATGCCTGGATCTGTAAAAACAAGTGATCCATCGGGTGAGAGGGGGTTGCCATGGTAAGCCTCTGGTAAGTGATGCCTGAGCGTTCCATCTATGATCTCGCATCTTGACACTGTCTGTTGTCTATCATATAGAGGCATAGTGAATATCATGTACCCATTCGATGCTAGAATCCTGTGCGCTTCCTTTAGGGCTGATTTTATATTTGGGATGTGCTCATAGACGTCTCTGTGTATTATAATCTGAATCGACGAGTCTTCGTGGCTTGTGTTGGTGATATCTTGATGTATGCACTCTGCGCGCAGTACTTCTATTATTTGAATTGATCCCGGCTTGGCATTCTGGTCTATAAACTCGGACATGTGGGCGCCTGGATAGAGCTTCCTAATTACATCTGCAAACTGCGTTATGCTTTCAAAACATGCAATCGATATATTGCTGCTTCGCATATTCTTTGATAGTGACTTTAAATTATCTAGCAAGTGTCGCTCTCTGCCTGACAGGCCGCATTGGGGGCATAATATGCAGTTTCTCAGATTCCAGTCTGTTGTTGGCTTTGCCTTGACTAAGGCTCTGCAACTAGTGCAGTAGAATTCAAATTCGCCGATGCTGATTATTTCTCTGTAGGCTGAGCACGCGGCCCTTGTTGCGGCAAGCATTCTTTGAGAATAGACTTCGAATTCTCTCCATGTGAGCAGGGTCTCGTTCATTTTGGGTGCCAAGGAGTGCATGTCTGTGAATTTAGGCTTTTGGATCATTGTATACGAAAGTACTCTCTAGAGTGTAAAACTTTTATTCTGCGTGCATCCAACTGATCCAGTCGGCCGAGATCTGCTGCGGGCACACCGCTTCGCACTCCAGGTGGCTGCTGCAACCTCCGAAGCCCTCGGCCGCTATCGCCACCTGCATGGCGGCGATGCGGCGCGCCCGTTCCGGCTGCCCCTGCGGCAACTGGCCCAAATGGACCAGCTTGGCAGCCACAAACAGGCTGGCCGAAGCGTTGCGGCAGCTGGCCACACAAGCACCGCAGCCGATGCAGGTGGCCGTTTCGAAGGCCGAGCGGGCCTGCTCCTGGCCCACCAGGATGGCATTGGCTTCCGGCGCCTGGCCCGTGTTCACCGAGCAGTAGCCACCGGCGATCAGCAGCCGGTCGAGGGCGGCGCGCTCCACCGCCAGGTCTTGGATCAATGGGAAAGCCCGGGCCCGCCAGGGCTCCAGGGTGAGGCTGGCGCCATCGGCGAACTCGCGCAGGTAAAGCTGGCAGACACTGGTGGCGGCCTGGGGGCCATGGGCCTGGCCATTCACAAGGAAACCACAGCTGCCGCAGATGCCCTCGCGGCAGTCGTGCTCAAACTGCACCGGTCGCTCGCCGGCAGCGACCAGTTGCTCGTTGAGCTGGTCGAGTGTCTCCAGCAGGGAGAGATCGGTGCTCACGGCCTCTAGCCGGTAGCTCTGGAAGGCACCGGCGACCTCGCTTGCCTCCTGGCGCCAAATGCGCAGTGTGAGTGAGATGGAGGTGGTCATCGGTAGCTACGGGCGCTGGGCTGCAGAACGGTGAAGGTGAGCGCTTCGCTGTGGCGGATCGGCTCGCTGTCATCGCCCCGGTGCTCCCAGGCGGCGATGTGGGCGAAGCGGGCGTCGTCGCGGCGGGCTTCGCCGTCGGCGCTCTGGTGCTCCTCGCGGAAGTGGGCGCCGCAGGATTCCTCCCGGGCCAGGGCGTCGCGCAGCATCAGCTGGGCGAGCCCGAAGAAATCCGCCACCCGCAGTGCCTTCTCCAGTTCCGGATTGGGGCCCTCCGCTGCCCCGGGCACCCGCACGTCGCCGTGGAAGCACTGCTCGATCGCGGCCAATTCCGCCAGTCCCTTCTGCAGCCCCTCGGCCGTGCGGCTCATGCCGCATCGCTCGATCATCAGCGCCCCCAGCTCCCGGTGAAGGCGGTCCACCGGAAGCTGGCCTTGAACCGCCAGCACGCTGTTAATACGGGCCTGGGCTCGAACCACCGCCTCGCGGCAGGAGGGGTGCTCGGCTCCGATTGCAGGGGTGGGATGGCCAGACATCCAGGCCGTCACCGTGGCGGGCGCGATGAAGTAGCCGTCGGCCAGGCCCTGCATCAGGGCGCTTGCGCCAAGGCGGTTAGCGCCGTGTTCGGAGAAGTTGGCTTCCCCCAGCACGAACAGACCCGGGATCGAGCTCATCAGCTGGTAGTCCACCCAAAGCCCGCCCATGGTGTAGTGCGGCGCCGGATAGATGCGCAGAGGGGTGGCGTAGGGGTCGGCGCCACTGATGCGCTCATACATTTCCAAGAGGTTGCCGTAGCGCTCTTCGATCACGCCGCGCCCCTGCTCGTTGATGGCATCACGAAGATCCAGATACATCGAGCGGCCGCCAGGCCCTACGCCATGGCCAGCGTTGCAGAGTTCAAGGGCCCGGCGGGAGGCCAGGTCACGTGGGGCCATGTTGGCGTAGCGGGGGTAGAGGCGCTCCAGGAAGTAGTCGCGCTCGGCCTCGGGGATCTGCTCCGGCGGGCGGCTGTCGCCTGCGATGGCGGGCAACCAGATGCGCCCATCGTTGCGCAGGCTTTCGCTCATCAGCGTGAGCTTGCTCTGGCCGGGATCGCCGCTTGGGATGCAGGTGGGGTGGATCTGGGTGAAGCAGGGATTGGCGAGCAAGGCTCCCTGGCGGTGGGCCCGCCAGATCGCCGTGGCGTTCGATTTGAGCGCGTTCGTCGACAGGAAAAACACATTGCTATAGCCGCCGGTGGCCAGCACCACCGCCTGGGCCGTGTGAACTTCCAGCTCACCGCTGAGCAGGTGGCGGGCCACCACCCCCCGGGCCACCCCATCCACCGTGATCAGCTCGAGCACATCGCGGCGAGGCAGCAGGGTGATGCGGCCGGCTGCCACCTGGCGCAGCAGCGCCCCGATAGCCCCATAGAGCAGCTGCTGGCCGGTTTGCCCACGGGCGTAGAACGTGCGACTCACCAGAGCCCCACCAAAGCTGCGAGTTGCCAGGGTGCCGCCGTAGTCGCGGGCGAACGGCACACCCTGGGCCACGGCCTGATCAATGATGCCGCCGCTCAGTTCGGCCAGGCGCATGCAGCCGGCCTCACGTGCGCGGAAGTCGCCGCCGCGCAGGGTGTCGGCAAACAGGCGCTCCACGCTGTCGCCATCGCCAGCGTAGTTTTTGGCCGCATTGATACCCCCCTGGGCGGCGACCGAATGGGCCCGACGCGGGCTGTCGTGATAAGTGAGCACCGTGACCCGGTAGCCCTGCTCGGCCAGGGTGGCTGCCGCCGAAGCACCGGCCAGACCCGAGCCCACCACCAAAACATGCAGCTGCCGCTTGCGCAGCGGGCTGATCAAGGGGAGGTTTTCGCGGGTGCGGCTCCAGGCACCGGCCAGCGGGCCGGCGGGAAGGCGCGGATCGGGCAGACCTCCCATCAGGCCCCTCCACCCGCTAGCGCCGGCACAGCTAGGAGAATGGTGATCACGATGAAACCGCCGCCAACAAGTAGTGCCAGCAGGCGTGCTGCCGAGCGGATGAGGGAGCCATTGGCAGCCTGGAGCAGCCCCAAGCTGCGGTGAGCCGCTTCGCCGCCATGGAACAGGTGCAGGGCAACCGCTACAGCCCCTGCCAGATAAAGCGCCAAGCTCCATGGGCTCGCCAGCACGGACTGCAGGGCTGCCAGTTCAGAACCAGCCATTGGCCGTGGCCAGCGCAGCTGGGCGAGGTGCACAGCCATGAAAACCAACAGGGCCATGCCACCTGCTGCCTGGCTGCGGGCCGCGAACGCTGCCACTGGGGCCAAAGGTCCGACGCGGCGGCTGCGCAGCACAGCGGTGTTACCAGCACGGCGGTTGATCAGCCAACGGGCCACACTCAGGCCCAGATGAAGCAGGGCTACCGCGAGCAACACAACTTCCGCCAGTGGCAGCCAGCCGCTGCTATGCAGGCTGGTTGCGTAGCTCTCAAACCGTGCAGGAGCCCATGGTGCCAGGGCAACCCCCGCCAGGTGCAGCAGCAGAAACAACACCAGCAACAGGCCGCTGGTGGCCGATCCTCGACGCAGGAATTCAGGATTGATTCCCGCAAGGGCTTGGCTCGGAAGAGGTGACTGCATCAGTCCATCAGCTGCTGATTGCGTGCTGCTTGTTGGCCCATAGAAGTCAACCCCAGCCGGTCGCCTTGGTCACCCCCAAGTTCACGCATCGCGGAACATCACTTGGGGAGTGCCTCACTCATCTCAGCTCTCACCCGCCAGTACCCCCAGGCGATAGCCACTTTAGCGACCCCAATCACGCACTTGGCTGCACCACCCCTTGTGCTCCAGAGACAGGCGCACTTTGGCCGCCAGGCCCGTTTCAAAGCTGTGGCGCGGCTGCCAGCCAGGCTCATCCTTGATGCGCGTCGGGTCAATGGCAGAGCGGCACTCGTGGCCGGGGCGATTCTTCACCAGTGTGATCAGGTGGCTGCGGGGTGCATCTTCCGGCACCAGCTGATCGAGATCAGCGCAGATGGCCTCCAACACCTGCTTGTTGGTTCGCTCCTCATGGCCTCCCACGAAGTAAGCCCGTCCGAGAGTGCCTTGCGTGGCCGTCAGCAGCAGGGCATTCACGTGGTCGGCCACATTCAGCCTGTCGCGCACGTTCTGGCCGTCGCCATAGAGCTGGATCAACTCACCGGCCGCCGCCTTGAGGATCACCACCGGAAGGCCGTCGTTGTGGAGTCAGGCGTTTACGAGGTAACCGCTGCCGGCCTTGCTGGCGGAGTAGCGGCTGGCGGTGCCGCTGCAATGGGGCAAGTCGTTCTCCACCTCCGTGCGGGAGAACACCAGCACGCAACGGCTTCGCCATCCCATGCGGACGCTGGAGGATCCGATACCGGTAGCGCAGCTCGCACAACCCCATGGATTCACCGCCGCGGAAAGACGTCGACGCCACCTGATCCGCACGCGCACGCACACCCGTGCCGTTCGTGCCGCACGATGAGGAAAGCGAGCCTGGTGTCTGGATCGTGCGCATCGCGACTGTGATTCCTGACAATGAACGCTGGCTGCATGGGGCAGCAGCGGCAGCAGACCTGGAAACCGCGATCGCATGGTCAGCCAGCCATCAGCCAGAAGACACCACCTGAGGCAAAGGTCAGGCTGGATCTGAACAATCCGGTGTTTCAAGAGCATCTGTTGACACTGCAGCATTTGAAACGGCAGAAGCCTGAACGCCAGGCCGCACTGGACATCCTGAACAAGATTCGCCAGTTGACGTGGAATCAGCCGTACCTCACCCTGGCATCAGGTGGGAGAGGATCACGAGCATCCAAACGCCCCATGACATCAACGCCGTGTATTCCCTACGCATCAGCCCATGACGCCGCGCTACGGCCCATCGCGATGGTGACGTCCTGGGCCTGCTGACGATGTCCCCAGATCACGTCGCCACCTATGGCAAAAACTGACGGCATCCACGGGTTGTGAACCAGCTGCCGCCCCCAGCGACACGCCACTCCCCCATCCACGCTCAGCAGCCGTTCGGCAGAGAGATCTCATGGTCATGAAGCCGCCTTCGCGTTGGCGGCCTGGTCTCCGCCAGAGGATGGAGGTCAGATCCAGCGCCCCGTTGGGCGGGCAAGGGCACTTCGTTCCAGTTCCGCCAGGATCGCGCTGGCACGGAACAGAAACATGCCGCTGTTCCAGGTGAAGCGTCCCGCCGCCAGGAACGGCTCGGACGTGGCGAGATCGGGCTTCTCCACGAAGCGGGCGATCGGCACCGGCACCCGCCAGTGGCCGGAGTCGCGGTGCTCCCGGTTACGTATCAGGCGTGCTGCTGAGGCTCTCCTCCGTCTTTGTGCCTAAGTCCAGGGCCTTGGAGAGTCGCTGGGCGGCATCCTCCAGACCGCCCAGAATCGGATCAGCCACCGAACTCGGAAAGCCGGCGGGGATGGTGCTGGTCACTTCAGCCATCACATCGGTCGTGGCGGTCACCATCTCAACCATCGCCTGCGTCGCTGCCTGAGGGTCGATGCCCCACTGTCTTGCCATGGTCACCCTCTGGGGAGCCAGCTGGTTGGCGCCTCTGCCGATCACTGGGTAGGCCGAAATCACGTCGTAGAGAGGTGTGAGCCGAAACGCTCCGCCAGCACCCAGCATCAGGGAAAAGTTCTTGGCATGCCCATCAATGGCGGCCAGCAGCCAGAACAGCAGCAGAGAACGGAACAGCTGCATCCGATCCTCTTGGGGGGCCAGGCTGCCGCGCAGCAGCGTCATCAGATCAGCGATGCCTGGCCCCCCATCACTCTGATACTTGAGTCCTGGTGGTATCCCCAGCGCCTGGCAGCAGTCCTCCTGCGGCAGACGTAACCACCAGCTGCCATCGCGGGCCAGGCGACGGTCGAAGCGCTCGACCACCAGCACCTTCTGGTCCTCGAAACAGGCGATCCTGCTCGCGGCCACCGGCAATCCAAAGGCTGCGGCAATCCGGCCGCACAGCCACTCATTCTCAATCGAAAGGGAACGATCAAGCCCCTCCACTCCCACCCGGCCCAGAGGCAGCTTGAAGATGTGGGTGGATGGCGTTGCACGCAGTGGTACACACCACTGGTCGCCATGGCGGAGGAACGCTGTTTTCTCCTGGGCTCCAGCCAGCGACAGCCGAAACGCCTCCCCATCGTTCTGGCCCAGGGGCTTGCCCTGCACCGCGAGCCGGCATTGCCTGGCTACCCCGGCCTCATCGAGGGGCTCGGCCTCGATCACACGCACCTTCAGCGCTGGCGAACCTTCCGGTAGAAGTTGAAGGGCGCCCACGCAGTCGCGCCCAACCGCCGCCAGCAGCGCCATGGCACCGCCGTTGCTGGTGGAGAATCGCTCTTGCAGGCGCAGGCGGATCTCGCGGCTGTCGGGCAGCAGATTCTCGAAGTAGTTCTCCACCACGGCCCCGTGATGGGCCTGGCCCTCAGGCAGCAAGGGCAACGAGAGCGAAATCGGGCGGCAACGGGGTGAACTCAGCCAGCTGGCGGCGTAGTGGAGACGGTGCCCGCCGGTGGACGTCACCTGCCAGTGCCCCACCAGCTCGCCGTTCATCCACAGGTCAAGACCATGGCCCAACCGAGGACGTGCCATGGCTACCAGTCGTCTCCTGCGCTCCGCACCGGGGCTTCACGGGGCTGGAGCACAAGCTCCACCGTCAACGCGGCCATCAGGCGGTAGAGGCTGTCGATCGTGCAGCGCTGTGGGTCGTTCTCCAGGGACGACACCGTCTTCTGCTGCAAGCCGCCTCGAACTGCGGCCTCCTGCTGGGACAGCCCCAGCTCCTTGCGGCGACTGCGCAGCAAGACGCCCAGCTGTGATGGAAGGCGGGCCACATGGGACAAAGCTCATCCCCTGAAAGGAATAGATCCAGCTTATCCCCTACGGGACATAAAACCAAGTTAACCCCCGCAGGGGTTCATAGCAGCCGGGCTGCTTCGTTGCCGGCCCGGGGCCACAGGCGGGTGCTGCCGGCCGTTCAAGCCTTCCAGCCAGCCTGGGCGCATGACGGTTGCTGGAAAGCCAAGCGACGACCTCGCTCCAGGCACGCTCAAAAGCATGGTCAAGCCATCCGGAGTGCCCCTGCGCTCGAGCCTGGCCACCGTTCAGGTGTAGCGATTCGGCCTTGCTCCAGGTGCCGCTGGCTTTGTAAGGCACCTCGGCAGTGGTGCTCATGGTTTGCAAGGCCAGCTCACAACCTTCAAGCCCTCAAAGGCACTGAAGTCGCCCCCGTTGCGTGTGGCCAGCACCAGTTCCTGAGTGGCCGCAATCGCCGCGATCTGCCCATCGGCAAACAGGGGAGTGCGGCCCTCGTGTCCATGGGTTCAATGTCGGCACCCCTGGGGGCGTGAAAAGCCGGAGGTTGCGCGTCACCACCGTGCTGCGACGATCAGGTGCGTCGGGATCTTCCCCTCCCCTGGAAGAATCAGCTCCGAGCGGTACGTTGTTCCTCGGCCTCCAGGGGCGGTCCATGAGAAGCCTCAAGACTCAACAACAGCCGCATTGGAGTGTCCTGGCCCATGAGCGCCTTCCTGGAAGCGGCCTCCCAGCCGGCGGGCCTGATCACGTTGGGCGTGTTCGCCGGCGCGATCGTGCTGTTCGTCACCGGCTGGCTGGCGCCGGAGGTGACGGGCCTGCTGGCCATGGCCCTGCTGGTGGCCTTCAAGGTGCTCAAACCCGATGAGGCGGTGCAGGGCTTCGGCAGTCCGGCGCTGATCACCTTGATCGGTCTGTTCGCCGTCTCGGCCGGGCTGTTCCGCAGCGGCGGCCTCGATCGGCTGCGCGCCCTGATCGGCTCCGATGCTGTGCGCACCCCCCAGCGGATGATCACCCTGATGGTGGGCGTCGTCGCGCCGCTCTCGGGCTTCATCCCCAACACCCCGATCGTCGCCACCCTGCTGCCGGTGATCGAGAGCTGGTGCCACCGCCGCGGCGTCTCCCCCTCGAAGGTGCTGCTGCCGCTCTCCTTCGCCACGGTGCTGGGGGGCACCATTTCCCTGCTGGGCACCTCCACCAACCTGCTTGCCAGTGATGTGAGCCGTCAGCTGGGCTACGGCTCGCTGGAACTGTTCAGCTTCTCCGCCATCGGCATCCCGATCTGGCTGCTGGGATCCCTCTACATGCTCTGGGCCTCTGATCGCCTGCTGCCCGACCGCGGCCTCGACCATGACGACCTGCTCGGCGACCTGGCCCGTGCCGGCTACTTCACTGATGTGCTCGTTCCAGAAGGATCCGAGCTGGTGGGCCAGTCGCTGCACAACAGCCGCCTGCAGCGGCGCTTCGATGTCGATGTGCTCGAGCTCCATCGCGGCGAGGAGAGCTTCACAGCTCCCCTGGCTGATCTCACCCTTGAGGCCGGCGATCGGCTGATGCTGCGCTGCAACCGCGAGAACCTGCTGCGCCTGCAGCAGGAGCACACCGTGACCCTCGCCCCGATCAAGGCGGGCGCTGGGGAGCCTGGCCCAACCGGCAACCAGCCGATCGCCTCCCAGAGAGTGGTCGAGGTGCTGCTCCCCAATGGCTCCACCATCACCGGCACCAGCGTGCGTGACCTGCGCTTTCGCCAGACCTACAACGCCACCCTGCTGGCGGTGCGCAGAGGCAACCAGGTGCTGCGCGAGCGTCTGGGGCGGGTGGTGCTCCAGGCCGGGGATGTGCTGCTGCTCCAGGCCCCCATCGACGCCATCCGCGGCATGCAGGCCAACAACGATCTTGTGCTGCTCGATGAACTCGAAAAGGACCTGCCCACCACCGATCGCAAGTGGGTGGCGGTGATCGTGGCCTCATTGGTGATCCTGCTGCCGTTGTTCAAGCTGCTCAACCTGATGGCCGCCGTCACCCTGGCGGTGGTGATCATGGTGGCCACCGGCTGCCTGAAACCCGGTGAGCTGCAACGCTCCGTGCGTTGGGATGTGATTCTGCTGCTGGGGTCGCTTTCCTCCTTCAGCGTCGCGATGCAGAAGACTGGCCTGGCCGAAGCGATGGCCACTGATCTGCTCCATTCCCTGCAGGGTTGGCCCACCTACGGCGTGCTGCTGGTGGTGTTCATCCTCGCGCAGCTGTTCACAGAAGCGCTCAGCAACGGCACCACGGTGGTGCTGCTGATGCCGATCGCCACTGAGATCGCCAAGGGGCTGCAGCTGCCGCCCATGGCCTTCATCTTCGCCATCCTGTTCGCCGCCAGCCAAAGCTTCCTTACCCCCATCGGCTACCAGACCAACCTGATGGTCTTCGGCCCGGGCCGCTACCGCTTCCTCGACATGACCCGCTACGGGGCGCCACTCACGGTCGGCCTGGCGCTGATCGTTCCCTGGTTGATCTGCCGGCACTTCGGGCTTTGAAGCGATGATCCAGCGGGGGAACTGAAGCGTTACGGCGTGGGTGTCGGGTCAGCTGCGATGGTCCGGAAGGGCAAGAAGCACACCCAAACGCGCTGCAGGACCACGTCACTCGACAATGGCCCGGTTGCCCTGTCACTCTCGATGCCCTCCCCCCAGGCCAACCCCAGTGGGCGCCGCGGCATCATCCTGGCCGGCGGCACCGGGAGCCGTCTGCATCCGATCACCCAGGCGGTGAGCAAGCAGCTGCTGCCCGTGTATGACAAGCCGATGATCTACTACCCGCTCAGCACCCTGATGCTGGCGGGGATTCGCGAGATCCTGATCATCTCCACGCCCGTGGATCTGCCCCGCTTTCGCGATCTGCTCGGCGACGGAGCGGCCTGGGGCCTGGAGCTCAGCTACGCCGAACAACCCAGCCCCGATGGCCTCGCCCAGGCCTTCTTGATCGGTGAAGCCTTCCTTTCCGGCAGGCCCGCCGCCCTGGTGCTCGGTGACAACCTCTTCTATGGCCACGACTTCTCCGGTGGCCTGCAAACCGCCAGCGCCCGCTGTGATGGGGCCACCGTGTTTGCCTACCGCGTCGCCGATCCTGAGCGCTATGGCGTGGTGGGCTTCGACGGGGATCTGCGCGTCACTTCGCTCGTGGAGAAACCCGCCAAACCAACCTCCAACTACGCCGTCACCGGCCTCTACTTCTATGACTCCCGCGTGGTGGAGCTGGCCAAGCAGGTGAAACCCTCCGCCAGAGGCGAGCTGGAGATCACCGACCTCAACCGCCTCTATCTCGACGCCGGCCAGCTGCAGGTGGAGCTGCTCGGACGCGGCATGGCCTGGCTGGATACGGGCACCTGCGATTCCTTGCATGAGGCCGGCAGTTACATCCGCACCCTCGAAAAACGCCAGGGCCTCAAGATCGGCTGCCCCGAAGAGGTGGCCTGGCGCCAGGGCTGGATCGATGGCGAAGCCCTCTCCGCCCTGGCGGCCCCCTTGCGCAAATCCGGCTATGGGGCCTACCTGGAGAGCTTGCTGATCGAGGAGAGTCAGCCTTGAGCGCCCCCCTGCTGCTGATCGGCCGCTCCGGCCAGGTGGCTTCGGCCGTCCAACGCCTGGCGCCCCAGTTGTTGCCGGATCGGCCGTTGGTGATGGCCGGGCGGCCCGAGCTCGATCTGGCCGCCCCCGCTCCTGTGCTGGCCCCCCAGCTGGAGGCCCTGCTGGAGCAGCACCAGCCCGCCCTGGTGCTCAACGCCGCCGCCTACACCGCCGTCGATCGGGCCGAAAGCGAACCGGAGCTGGCCGAGGCCATCAACGCCACCGCCGTGGGCCTGCTGGCGGCCGCCTGCGCCCAGCGCAACCTCCCCCTGCTGCACCTCTCCACCGACTACATCTTCGACGGCAGTGGCGAGCGCCCCTGGCAGGAGGACGACCCCACCGGGCCCCTGGGGGTCTACGGGGCCAGCAAGCTGGCCGGCGAGCAGGCCCTGCGGGCCGCCGGAGGGCCGCACCTGCTGCTGCGAGTCAGCTGGGTGTTTGGCCTCGAGGGCGCCAACTTCGTGCGCACCATGCTGCGGCTGGGCGCCGAGCGCCCGGCGCTGTCGGTGGTGGCCGATCAGATCGGCGGCCCCACCAGCGCCGACGCGATCGCTAGCACCCTGCTGACCCTGGCTGAAGCCGCCAGCGCCGGGGTTCTCGCCGATGGCCGCCCCTTCCCCTGGGGCACCTACCACTACAGCGGCCAGCCGGCCGTGAGCTGGCACGGCTTCGCCGCTGAGATCTTCAGGCAAGCGCTGGAGCTGGGCCTGCTGGAGCGCTCCCCCGAACTCAGCGCCATCCCCACCAGCTCCTACCCCACCCCGGCGGCCCGTCCCGCCAATTCCCGCCTCGATGGCACCCGCTTCCAGACCACCTTTGGGCTTCCCTTGCCCGATTGGCGCGAGGATCTGCGCCAATGCCTGAGCGCCTGGGCCGGGGAACCATGAACCCATCCACCACCCCTGCTTCGATGGGTCTGATTCGCGCCGACCTTCAACTGGCCAACCCCACAAGACCCGAACTCCAGCCCGTGGCGGTCTCCGCCCTGGGGGACACGGGCGCGGTGCATCTCTGCATCCCCGAGCACCTGGTGATCCAGCTCCAGCTCGAAACCCTTGAGCAGCGGGAAGTGGTGCTGGCCGATGAGGTGTTGCTGGGGGCGATCCCGATGGAGGCCATGGATCTGGTGCTCAGGCCCCAGCTGCAGTCGGTTGATGTGAACCCCGCCAGCCCCAACCTTCCACTCTCCGTCGCCCAATGACGCGTCACCTCCTGATCACCGGCGGCGCCGGCTTCATCGCCGGCAACCTCGTGCACCACTGGGCCGCCGCCCATCCACACGACAAGTTAGTGGTGCTCGATGCACTCACCTACGCCGGCAACCGGGCCACGATCGAACCGCTGATTGCCAACGGCGCCGTCCACTTCGTGGAGGGCGACATCGGCAATCGCGCCCTGGTGGACGCGCTCCTGGCCGAGCACGCCATCACCCACATCGCCCACCTGGCGGCCGAATCGCACGTGGATCGCTCGATCAGCGGCCCCGGGGCGTTCCTCTCCACCAACGTGAATGGCACGTTCACGCTGCTGGAGGCGTTCCGCGCCCATTGGCTCGCCGCCGGCTCGCCCGCGGCCTGGCGCTTCCTGCACGTCAGCACCGACGAGGTGTTCGGCAGCCTCGGACCCAGCGATCCGCCCTTCTGCGAAACCACCGCCTATGCCCCCCGCTCCCCCTACGCCGCCAGCAAGGCCGCCAGCGATCACCTCGCCCTGGCCTGGCAGCACACCTACGGCCTGCCGGTGCTGCTGAGCAACTGCTCCAACAACTACGGGCCCTTCCACTTCCCCGAAAAACTGATCCCGCTCACCCTGATCAACATCCTCCTGGGCCGTCCGATTCCGGTCTACGGCGATGGCTCCAACGTGCGCGACTGGCTGTTCGTCGAAGACCACTGCCGCGCCCTCGAGCGCATCCTGCTCTCGGGTGAACTAGGCCGCACCTACTGCATCGGCGGCAACAACGAGGTGAGCAACCTCGATCTGGTGCACCAGCTCTGCGACCTCGTCGATGAGCAGGCGCCTGAGCAAGGCATGGCGCTGCCCGTTTCCCCCAGCCGCAAGCTGATCCGTTTCGTCGCCGATCGCCCCGGCCACGATCGCCGTTACGCCATCGACGCCTCCCGCATCCGTGATGAATTGGGCTGGGAGCCCCAGGTCACCGTGGCCGAAGGCCTGCGCCGCACGGTCGCCTGGTATCTGGCCAACCGCTCCTGGTGGGAGCCGTTGCTCTCTGCCGAATACGGCACCTACCTCGCGGGCCAGTACGCCGGCCAGCTCGGCTGAGACCACCAGCAGATCCCACAGCGCACCCCCCATGGAGATCATTCCCCAGTCCATTCCCGAGGTGCTGCTGCTCAAGCCCAAGGTGTTCGGCGACGAACGCGGCTTCTTCGTCGAAACGGCGCGCCAATCGGAGCTGGAAGCGGCCGGCATCCCGCCCCTGTTGCAGCACAACCAGAGCCGCTCCGGCCGCGGCGTGCTGCGCGGCCTCCACTACCAACTGGTGCAGACCCAGGGCAAGCTTGTGCGCTGCGCCAGGGGCAGCGTCTTCGATGTGGCCGTCGACGTGCGCCACGGCTCCCCCAGCTTCGGTATGTGGGTGGGGGCCGTGCTTGATGACCTGCAGCACCACCAGCTCTGGGTGCCGCCCGGCTTTGCCCACGGCTTTCTGGTGCTCAGCGCGCTGGCCGATTTCTGCTACCTCTGCAGCGACTACTACCACCCCCCTTCGGAACAGGGCATCGCCTGGGATGACCCGGATCTGGCGATCGCCTGGCCAACCCTGGAGGCCGGCGCGCCGCTGCAGCTCTCGGCCAAGGACCGGGCCAACCCCCGGCTGAAGGATCAACCCGCCGACCGGCTGCCCCTTCTGCCCTGACCCATCAACCTCAGGCCAGTTGCCGGAGGTTGTAACAGGCCACAAGCTCATCGCCCCCCAGACGCCGCACCAGCTCCGGCCTGTAGGTCAGCGCCTCCCCCAGCTGGGCGTCGTCCGCGGGGGCCGGCAGGCCCACATCAGCGCAGATCCGCCAGAGCGCCTCCCGGCAAGCCACGCCGCCCCAGCCCTTGCGCCCATGGCCCAGGGCCGCCTCCCGCACTTCCTCCCAGAGGGTCTGGGAGCCATACAGCTCCAGCACCGCCGCAGCCAGGGCCCCGGCGTCGTCGCCCTTGAGGAAGGTGATCCCATGGCGCAGCGCCAGCCCCTCGGCGGCAATGGTGGTGGCCACGATCGGCAGTCCCGCCGCCATGGCGGTGAGCATCTTGCCCTTCACTCCCGCCCCGTAACGCAAGGGCGCCACCGCCAGCCGCCGGTCCCCCAGGAACGGCTCCAGGTCGGCCAGATAGCCGTGGATTTCCACATCGGGGCCGGCCAGATCGATCACCTCCTGGGGCGGATTGGAGCCCACCACGTGGAAGCTGATGCCCGCCCCGGCAGCCCGCAGCAGCGGCATCACCTCCGACACGAACCACAGCACCGCATCGGTGTTCGGCGGGTGGCCAAAGCCGCCGATGAACACCACGCCAGAGCGCTGCGCGAAGCCCTTGGGCCCCGGTTCAGACTCCACAACCGGCGGCAGCACATAACCCCTCCCACGGGGCTCGAGCCGCGTCTCCGCCTCCCGCTGCTCCGTCTCGCTGAGGTAGAGCACCCCGTCCACCACATCCACGATCTCCTTCTCGAGGGCCCGCATCGCCGCCATCGCGGCCTCGCTCACCGAAGACGGATCGAGCGCCCGCTGGCGCTCCATGCGCAGGTGGTGCAGGTCATGGGTGTAATACATCAACCGCGCATGGGGGGCGTGGCGCTTGATCGCCTCCAGGCAGCGCTCCGCCACCTCCGGCCGCGCCAGCAGCAGCCCGTCGTAGCTGCTGCCCTCCACCTCCAGGTGCTCGGCCACCGAGCTCAGATGGGGATGCACCAGCACCCGCACGCCAAGGCGCTCCAGGGCGCTGCTGTACTCCGGCATGAATTGCAGGTTGTCGACGGCGATGAAGCTGACGTCGTAGCCCAGCTGCACCAACGCCATCAGGATGTTGAACATGTAGAGCGAGCCGGCGTCCTGATCGGGCGTGGGCGTGGTCATCTCCAGCACCAGCAACCGGCCGATGCGGCCTCGGTTGCGCTCGATCAGCGGGTTCTCGCCGTTGGGGGCATGGCCCGCCAGCCGCTCGGCCCACTTGCGCCGGAACAGTTGGCCGTTGCGTGCCTGGTGCCGCTTGGCGCCGGATTCCTCATCACGGCCGCCGCTCACCCCCTCGAAATGGATCACCCGCGAGCTGGGCTGCACGATCACCCGCAGACCGCGTTCGCGAATCTGAAGGGCCAGATCGGTGTCCTCGTAGTACGCGGGCACATAGCGGTTGTCGAAGCCCCCCAACTCCCGGAACAGGGCCGTGGGTACCACGATCGAGGCCCCTGACACGTAATCCACATCGCGGGCGAAGCGCACCTCGGGTGAGCGCGGATCGCTGCCGCGGCCATAGTTCCAGGCGCTGCCGTCACGCCACACAATCCCCCCCGCCTCCTGCAGGCGCCCATCGGGGTAAAGCAGCATCGAGCCCACCAGGCCGGTGCCGGGGAACAGGCGGAAGCTGTCCACCAGCTCCTCCAGCCAACCGTGGGTGACGACGGTGTCGTTGTTGAGAAAGCAGAGGTAATCGCCCTCCGCTACGGCGGCGCCTCGGTTGCAGGTGCGCAGAAAGCCGAGGTTTTCGGCATTGCGCAGCACCCGAATCGGGCCGAGGCCATCGAGGGCGGCCAGCTGGGCACCTGAGCCGTCGGGGGAGGCGTCATCGAGCACCACCAGCTCCACCCGGCAGAGCGAGTGGCGCTGATACGTGCGCTCCGCCAGCAGGCTCTCCAGGCAGCGCAGGGTGACCGGCAACTTGCCGTAGCAGGGCACGATCACGCTCACCAGAGGCACCTCGGCCACGGCCCCTTGGTTCGCCAATGGCGCCAACCAGCGGATCATCTCCAGCGCCTCGCCTTCCGGCCGCACCCCCTGGGGGTAGTGGCGGCTGCTGAGCGGATGGGCGGCGAACAGGGGCCGCTCGCGATCCTGCAGGAAACGGCGATAGCGGTTCCAGATCCGCTCGGTGGCCTCCACGCCGCTTTGCTCCAGCTCACGCTGCAGCACCAGCGGATCGTCGTAGAGGGTGAAGGGGTCGTCGGCGCTGAGCTGGCGCACCATCCCCAGCCGGGCCGTGCGCTCCCCCACCTCCCGGAACGTCAGCTCCATCGGCGAGGCCGCCTCGGGCGCCTCGATCACGCTCGGGCTGGCCTCCAGTTTCCAGAAGAAACGCTCGGTGGCCACCACGTCGCAGATGGCCAGCCGCTGCTCATCGATCTGGCCGTCGGTGAACCGGAACCTCACCGGGGTGGAGCAGCCGTAGACCGGGAGCTGGGCGCGGGCCGTGACCTCGATCCACACCGGCGTTAACTTCCGCTGAGGCCTAACGCTAGCGATTGGGGTCAGCCCGCCCACGCTCAGGGGCCCGTAGGGTCTCCCCGAGACGCGGCTGTCGTTCCGGCGAAGGCGGGGACGGCATGAGCGTGAACGAGCCCGAAAACACCTGGACCATCCCGTAGAGGAACCAACCTCCTGCGAACGCCGACACCAGGAACAGAAGCAACAGCGAGGCTGCCCGCAGCGCCAGCTGAACCCGGGAGGGCGGCTCCAGTTCAGCCATGGCTTGCCCTCAGGTCCAGGACCCTGTCGCAGAGTTCAAGGCTGGCGCGGCGGTGGCTGACCAGCAACAGTGTCAGGTGGGGGCGCGCCACCCGCAGGCGGGTCAAGAGCTGCCGTTCCGCCTCCAGGTCGAGGGCGCTGGTGGCCTCATCCAGCACCAGAAGCGACAACGGTGCCGCCAGGGCTCGGGCCAGACCCACCCGCTGGCGCTGGCCCCCGCTCAAGCTCCGCCCCGCTTCACCCACCTCCCGCCCCAGCAGCTCCGTCAGACCCGTGAGCTCGGCCAGCGCCGCCAGCTGAGCGAGCTCCAGCCCTGATTCACCGGCGCCGAGGGCCACATTGGCCGCCACCGTTCCAGCCACCAGGGGCACCGCCTGACCCACATGGGCCAGGCCCGCCTGCCAACGCCGCAGGGGCAGCGACTCGGGCTCGAGGATCGCCCCATCCAGGCGCAGGTGCCCCCGATCAGCGGGCAACAGTCCCAGGAGCAGATCCAGCACCGTGCTCTTGCCCGCCCCCGACGGACCCCACAGCCCCAGCCACTCCCCACGATCCAACTGGAGCTCGAAACCAAGGAGCACTGGACCAGCCTCGGGGGCATAGGCGAAGCTCACGCCCTCCAGGGCCACGCGCCGCCAGTCCTCCAGCGCTGTCAGCGGCGGCCGCGGCAGGATCTCCGGCCGTTCCAACAGGCCCAGGAGATCCTCCAGCAGGGCCGTGCCGGAGGTGAGCGAGGCCCAGCCCACCCAGATCTGCTGGCTCAGGGGCAGCAATCGCTGGGCCGCAAACGCCAGTAGCCCCAGGGTGGGCAAAACCTGGAGCGGTGTCTGGCCCCGCGCCAGCAGCACCAGACCGGTGAAGGCGATGCCCACCATCCCCAGAGGCTCCAGCAGGTAGCGCGGCAGGGCGGTAAGAACGGAATTGGCAGCCTCAAGACGGCGCATGCGTCGCTCGATCGCCCCATACCCCGCCGCCACCGTCTCGGCACCGCCCCGCAGCAGCAGCGAACGAATCGCCGCCAGGTTGTCCTGAATCAATCGGATCAGCTGCCGCTGCAAGCCCACGGCCTCACGCCCCTGGCGGCGCAAGCGGGCCCGGCTGGCGAGGGTGAGAAGGCTGTAACTGACGGCCACGACCAGCGCCACCGGCAGCAACACCTGCCAGGCCAGGGCTGCCAGCACCCCCACAATCGCGACCGCCAACAGGGTGGCGCTCACCAGCTGCAGGCCCTGCTGGAGCACCTGGGTGATCAGCTGCCGCTGCTGCGGCGCCAGGATCGCCACCACCCGGCTTCCATCCAGCAGCAGATGCTCGCCGTAGGGCCGCCCGAGGGTGCGGCGGAAAGCCGCCTCCCCCAGGTCAGCGCCAATGGCTGCCGCCAGCTGGGCCGTCACCTGAAGGTTGGCTAGGCGCACCAGGGCCGCAGCCACCACCGCCCCACAGAACAGCCAGGCCACCCAGATCCGCGCCCCCTGGCCCCACTGCATCAGCCCCACCAGCAACGGCGCCACCGCTGCCACCGAGACCATCTCCAGGGCGCCGCTCAACAGCATCAGGCCGGAGGCCAGGGCCAGCTGCCTCCGGCGGCGGCGGCCCAGCTGACGCCAGAGCCGCCCCCAGAGCGGGCCTGCGGAGCGGTCTGGGAGCCCCATCAGACCTGGGCAAACAGAGAGGCCACCAGGGGTGCCCCCCCCAGCAAGGCATTGAGGGGCGAGGTGATCGAGACAGGGGGAGGCACCAGACGGCGCTCAGACACCACCTGCAGGGCATGCCTGGATCCCCAGAGCATCAACTGACGCAAGGCGGCGGCGTGGTCCAGCCCGTGGTGGCGGAAGACCCCATAGGTCCAGGCGGTGACCTGAAAAAGATGGCGAGAATGGTTGGCGTCGTGGAGCCTGTAAAAAGCCAGCAACGACGGCAAGACCCCATAGCGCAGATCCGGATGGTCGCGCCGGAGGTTCAGCCAGAGCAGGTAGTCCTCATGGGGGACCAGTGGGAACCCCCCCTCCAGCAGCTCAGCGCGGACCAGGACCGTGAGCATGGGAATCGGATTGGACTGGCGCATCTGCTCCAAGACCAACCGCTCCGGTGGACAGCGCACCGCCAGCAGGGGCTGTCCCAAAGTCCGGAAGCGCCCGTAGGCGGTCACAGAAAGATCTAGCCCCCCGGCCTGGTGGAAGGCCAACTGATGCTCCAGCTTGCGGGGGTGCCAGAGGTCGTCACAGTCGAGGAAGGCCACCAGTGGACTGCCCACATGCGCCAGCCCATGGTTGCGGGGCCGGGCAGGCAAGCGTTGGCCAACTCTCCTGGAAGCGTCTGCAGGCATGGGCAGTTGCCGAAAGCGGCGATCGCCAGCAATGCAGCGGGTCAACACCTCGGCGCTGCGGTCCTCGGAATCGTCATCGACCAACAGGCACTCCCAGTCGCGAAAGGTCTGCTGCTGAAGGGTGCGCACCAGGTCCGGAAGGAACACCTCGGCGTTGCGGAACGGGGTGACGATCGAGAGGCGTGGCATCAGTAGCGCCACCCCATCCAGGCGGCCCTGGCGCGCATCAGGTGGGGATACCCCCCAGCGAGGGGGCGCACCAAGGCCTTGATGGCCTCATTGACACGGCCGCTACGCCCCAGAGCTGGATCCCGCCAGCGGCGCAGGAGTTCGCGGCCACCGGGCAGTCCACTGGAGACCCCCCCAAGCCTGAAGCGGCAGACGGGCTCCGCCAGGTAGGCCTCAGAGCCGCTGGCGGCCAGGGCGGCCCGCATCACCGGCCGATCGCCATAGATCGAACTGTCGGCGGGGTAGGGATGGGCCCGGGCCCAGTCGCCATCGAACAAAAAAGCTTGATGGCAGGGCACCATCCGCCCCAACCAGGCGGTCATCGAACGAACGCGTGAATCGGGCGTCAGCCAGCGCAGGGGGCGGCCCGGCACCTCCACCCAAGCCTGACCGAACACCGCCGCCGGGGGGCGTCCGGCATCCAACCGCCGCCGGCCATGGGCCAGCAGTCGTTCAAGACTCCGATCATCGGCGTAAAGATCACCCGCAGGCAGCACCTGCAACCATCGGCCCCTGGCAAGGGTTAAAGCCGCATTGAGGGCGTCATAAATGCCGCGGGCGGGCCGCTCCATCCAGCGCATCTGCCACCCCTGTTGGGCCAGCTGCGGCCGGTGCCGCTCTGTCTCATGGAAACAGCCAAGGGACTCGGAGCCGTCAACCACGATCACCTCCAACCCAAGCTCTCCACTCTGAAACCGCTGGCTCGCTATCGAATCCAGCGTTTCGCTCAAGGCTTCAGAGTTGTCACGACAGATCGTCAAAACACTCATCAAGACCTGTGGCTTCAAGGTCATTGCCCCCTCCAGCACCCCCGCTGGACTTAACATAGATTTGACATTGAGCACCAGTAAGAAAGGGTCTGATCCAACAGAAATTGTGATGCGGATCGGATTCGATCATCAGATCTTCCGACTCCTGAGGCAGGGAGGGATCAGCCGCTGTTTCGCCGATCTGATCGCCGGCCTCCCCAACGCTGAACTTGACGTCCGACTGACGTTTCGTCTCCACGGTAACCAGCACCTTCGGGCTCCAGGCCTGCTCCGGCTGCCGATCCAGGTCTTTCAGCTGCTGGGCCGTCTAGGGCTCGACCCAGCGCCAAGCGAAGCCTGGGCGCCAACGGTGGCCCTGGGCGGCTTGGACCTGCTCCATGCCACCTATTACCTGGGTGCGGCCCCTCCGCGGGGGCTCCCCTTCCCCCTGGTGTCGACCCTCCACGACATGACCCCCGAACGCCTGCCGCAGCTGGCCCCCCTGGGGCGCGGGGGCCACCGGGTGCAGAAGCGGGCCTGGCTCGAAGCCAGCGATGCGATCGTTGCCGTCAGCGCCAGCAGCGCCGCCGACCTGGCCACCCTCGCCCCAGCCCTGGCCGGCAGAACCCGGGTGATCCACCACGGGACCCGCTTTTTCGATCTCACCCCACGACCCTGCCCCGGGGTCCCCGCTCAGCCGTTCCACCTTTTCGTCGGTCGTCGGGGCGGCTTCAAGAACACCACGGCGCTGTTCGAGGTGTTGGCCGCATTGCCCCAGCACCTGGTGCTGGTGGGCGGCGGCCCCTTGAGCCGGCGGGAGCGGCACCAGATGCGCCAGCGGGGCCTCCAGGGGCGCGTGCGCACCCTCAACCCCGACGATGCCCAGCTGGCCTGGCTCTACCGCCACTGCAGGGCGGTGCTGGTGCCCAGCCTGGCGGAGGGATTCTCCCTGCCTTTGATCGAAGCCCTGGCCTGCGATGCCCCCGTGCTGGCCTCGGATCTGGCCGTTCACCGGGAAATCGGCGGGTCCTTCGTGGAGCTGCTGGACCCCCAGAACCCCGACCAGTGGAGATCAGCCCTTTCCTCTGCGGGCCCACTCCCCCGGCCGAGTGAGCGCCTGTCCCGCACCCAGGCCGCTGAGCTAAGTCACCATTTCAGCCTGGAGCGAATGGTGGCGGATTACCGCAGCTTCTACCGCTCCTTGAGGTGAGGTCAGGCCAGCAGCCGACGCAATCGACCGAGCGCCCGCAGCGCCAGGGGCGGCTGGAATTGGGTGAGGAAGGTATGACGATCAGCCCGTCCATCTGGCAAGCACTGGGCGGGATGGCGCAGGGGCGCCTCCAGATCGCCGATCGACCCATGGGGCGTGGATCCCGTGTTGGTGTGGGTCGCCTGGGGGTGGCCGAAGCCCACATTGGTCACCAGGTTCACGGCCGGCAGACAGGTGAGCAGGCCCTGGCGCCAGCAGCTGTAGGTCCAGATGTAGTCCCAGGTATCGCACTCTCCGCCATGCACCCGCTCCAGGCAGCGGCTCCAGTACCGGGCGAAACGCTTCCCACCCAAGTCCTCCAGCCAACCCTGATCGCGGAAGGCAGGCCAGCCCTCCAGCTCGGCGTCATAGGTCGCCCAGGCCCGTCGCCAACTGGCCCAGCCCCAGCCGTGGTTGTAGAGGGAGAAGTAGTAACTGGCCCCGTCGCGGGGGCGCTGGGGTTGGAAATTGCTGCCGCTGATCACCCCAATCCGCGTGTCGTTCCGGTAGTGCTCCAGCAGCTCCGAGCAGAACGAAAAAAAGCGCGGTGAAGCCACGATGTCGTCCTCCAGGATGATGCCCTCCTCTACCTGCTCGAAGAACCAGCTGATCGCTTCGCTCACCCCGCGGCGGCAGCCCAAGTGCTCGTTGCGCAGATGCCAATGACACGCGCAGGGCCAGTCCACCTCGCTTTCAATCAGAGCTCGGGTGGCGGCGCAGGCCTGGGCTTCGGCCGGATCCCCGGGGCGAGGCCCATCGCAGGCCACGAAAAGGCGCGGGGGGCGCACCTGACGCAGGGCCTCAAGCACCAGGGCCGTGGTGTCAGGGCGCCGATAGGCCAGCAACAACACCGCCGGCAACGGTCGCTGCTCCTGATCGCTCATCGAGAAACGTTCGGGTCCTCGGCGGCGGCTCCGGCAGAGGTGGGCCCTTTCCCAGCCATCAGCGCCTCGATCCGGCGGATGCGCACCACCGTGGTGCTCCAGACCTCTCGGCGGAACAGATCGTCGGCGGGGCAGGCCTCCAGCAGCGCCTCGATCGACTCCCCCCGCTCAAAGGCCTCCCAGAGCTCCCGTTCCAGCTTGGCCCGTTCGATGAAGTTCCAGCGCTTCAGCCAGAGCATGGTCCAGGGCACCATCAACGGTGGGACACTAGGCGCCAACCGCGCGCTCGATCCCGTGAAAGCCATCAGCGTGCTGGGCTCCACCGGTTCGATCGGCACCCAGACCCTGGAGCTGGCCTCGGAGTTTCCCGAGCGCTTCAAGGTGGTGGCGCTCACGGCCGGCCGCAACCTCGATCTCCTGATCGAGCAGATCCTCCAGCACCGCCCCGAGGTGGTGGCCCTGGCCGACGCCGAGCTGGTGGCGGCCCTGCGCCAGCGGCTGCAGGATCTCGAGCCCGGCCAGCGCCCCGAGCCGCTGCCGGAGCTGCTCGGGGGGCCCGAGGGCCTGTGCGCCGCGGCCGCCTGGCCTTCGGCCGATCTGGTGGTGACCGGCATCGTCGGCTGCGCCGGCCTGCTGCCCACCCTTGGGGCGATCCGCGCCGGCAAGGATCTGGCCCTGGCCAACAAGGAAACCCTGATCGCCGCCGGCCCGGTGGTGCTGCCCGAACTCAAAAAGAGCGGCAGCCGCCTACTACCGGCCGATTCCGAGCACTCCGCCATCTTCCAGTGCCTGCAGGGCACCCCCTGGGCCGACACGGCCCGCCTCTCCACGGGTGTGCCCACCCCGGGCCTGCGCCGCATCCAGCTCACCGCCTCCGGCGGTGCCTTCCGCGACTGGCCCGCCGCCGATCTGGCCAAGGCCACCGTGGCCGACGCCACCAGCCACCCCAACTGGTCGATGGGGCGCAAGATCACCGTGGATTCCGCCACCTTGATGAACAAGGGGCTGGAGGTGATCGAGGCCCATTACCTCTTCGGCCTCGGCTACGACCAGATCGAGATCGTGGTCCACCCCCAGAGCATCATTCACTCGATGGTGGAGCTGAGCGATTCCTCGGTGCTGGCGCAGCTGGGCTGGCCCGACATGAAGCTGCCGCTCCTCTACTGCCTCAGCTGGCCCGAGCGCCTGGAAACCCCCTGGCGTCGCCTTGACCTCACGGAAGTGGGCACCCTGAGCTTCCGCGCCCCCGACCGGGCCAAGTACCCCTGCATGCAGCTCGCCTACGCCGCCGGCCGCGCCGGCGGCACGATGCCGGCGGTGCTCAACGCCGCCAACGAACAGGCCGTGGCCCTGTTCCTCGAGGAGCAGATCCATTTCCTCGACATCCCGCGACTGATCGAGCACACCTGCGAACGCCACGGCCCCGATCTGCGCAGCGACCCCAGCCTGGAGGAGGTGCTCGCCGTTGACGCCTGGGCCCGCGCCGCCGTGCGCGAGACCGCCGGAACTGCCCCCGCCAAGCTGATCACCGCCTGATGGCCTTGCCCGGTGAAACGGCCAAGGGCCCCATGGTCATCCAGCACCACCTGCTGCTCTGCGCCACCCCCAGCCGCCCCACCTGCTGCGACCCCGCCGTGGGGGCCGCCAGCTGGGAGCGGCTCAAGGCCCTGGTGCGCGAGCTGGATCTGGAGAATCCCGCGCGCGCCGGGGGGATCGTGCTGCGCACCAAGGCAGATTGTCTTCGCCATTGCAGCGGCGGGCCGATCCTGCTGGTCTGGCCCGAGGGCATCTGGTACGGCGAAGCGACCGCCCAGCGGCTGGAGCGCATCGTGCGCGAGCACCTGATCGGCGGCCGGGTGGTGGAGGAATGGGTGCTGCGCCGCACCCCCTTCGCCGCCTTCCCTGCCGTCGAATCGCCGTAGGCTCCGACATGGCCTCGATCCAGCTCCGCGCGTGAACTTCCCGGGAACCCTGCAGGAGCTCAAGGAACTGGTGGCCGTGCTCGGGGAACCGGGCCACTGGCTGCACGAGGGTCCCTTCGAAGAATTCGTCTTCGACAGCGGCGAGCGGCTCAACTGGTGGGCCAGCAATGGCCAGCTCACGGTGTCGGGGCATCCCGAAACCAGGGCTCTGCTGATCGGGCGGCTGGTGGAGGCCGATGGGCGCCTCGAGCCCCCCAGCGACTGAGCGTTCATCAGGGGAAGCTCAGGCGTCCCCAAGGGCCAGGTGCTCCAACCAGCGGGTCGCCAGCCGGTCGCTCCAGCAGCCGCCCGGGGCGTGAAAACCGTTGTGCCCCCCGCCCCGGGTGAGTACCACCTGAAGCGGTCCCTCCGGGCGGGCGGTGGCCGCCTGCTCCAGGGCCCGGGCTGGGGCCGCCGGCACCCAGGGGTCGTCGTCGGCGTGGATCACCAGGGTCGGGGGGAGCCGCCCGGCGTCGGCGCCGGCCTCCGAGCCCATCGCTGCGGTCGCCTCAAGCTCTTCGGTGAGGCGCCGCAACGGGCTGGCCTCGGCGTAGTAGTGCTCCACCGAGTCGTAGCCCCAGCGGGGGGCGGTGATCGCCGCATCGAACTGGCGAATCGTGCGCACATGGGCCAGGGCCGAGCGCTCCTGCTCGGTCACCCCATGGGGATCAGCCAGGGTCTGGCGGCGCAGGCCGCGCAACAGCCAGTTGATGTAGAGGCGGTTGCGCGGGCGATCGATGAACCGGGAGCAGGCGATCAGATCCAGGGGGCTGCTGATCGTCACCAGGCCATCGAGCACAGGCTGGGCGGTGGCAAGGGATTGGGGCCGCAACTCCGGATCCAGCACGGCATTGAGCAGCAGGGTTCCGCCCATGGAGATACCCGCCCCCAGCAGCGGCAACGGACGGGAGGGGGAGGGGCCCAGCCGGCTGGCGAGCTGGCGGGCCCAGACCAGCACCGGCGCCAGGTCGCGGTTGACCTGGGCGGCGTAGGTTCCCCGGGCCAGGGGCCGCCCTCGCCCGGCCCCCCGCAGGTTGAGCCGCACCACCGCCAGACCCGCCCCCTGCAGGCTCAGGGCCAGCCGTCCCACCCCCTGCCCTTCGCTGCAGCCGCCCAGGCCCGGGGTGAGCAGCACCAGCGCCCGCGGTGCCGTGGCGGGCCGATCGAGCAGGGCCAGCAGGCGGTCGCCGCCGCCGATCGGCAGCTCAAAGGGTTCACCATGCTCGGGCTGCAGGGTCGGCTGACGCAGGCTGTCGCGCAGGGTCTGCAGATCGGCGCCCCACCAGGGGGCCCGCTGGCGGAACTCCCCCAGGCCCAGACGGGCCGCAATCCCCTCAGGAGGAGGCTCCCACCGCCTGTTTGCCGACACCCAACGCCCGCAGCTCCTGGGTCAGAGCTAGCAGAACCTGCTTGGCATCGCCAAACACCATCGAGGTCTGGGGCAGCTCGAACAGAGAATTGCGGATCCCGGAATAGCCCGAGCCCAGGCTGCGCTTGACGACGAACACCGAACGGGCCTGATCCACCTCCAGCACGGGCATCCCGTAAAGGGGGCTGCTGGGATCGTTCTTGGCCTGGGGGTTCACCACGTCATTGGCCCCCAGCACGATCACCACATCCGTGCGCGGGAAATCGGGGTTGATCACATCCATCTCGATCAGCTGCTCGTAGGGCACATCCGCCTCCGCCAGCAGCACATTCATGTGGCCGGGCATGCGCCCCGCCACCGGGTGGATCGCGTAGCTCACCTCGATCCCGTGCTGCTCCAGCAGCCGGGCCAGTTCCTTGAGCCCGTGCTGGGCCTGGGCCACCGCCAGGCCGTAGCCCGGCACGAACACCACCCGCTCCGCCTGCTCCAGGGTCAGGGCACACTCCTCGGCGCTGCAGGAGGTGACCGAGGTGTAGCCCTGGCCGTCGTCGCCGCTGGCCGTGGCGCCGCCGCCGAGGGCACCGCCGAACAGCACCGAGGTGAGCGAGCGGTTCATGCCCGTGCACATCACCTGGGTCAGGATCAGCCCGGCCGCCCCGACCATGGCGCCGGCGACGATCAGCAGCTGGCTGCCGACCACGAAGCCCGCCGCCGCCGCCGCCACGCCGGAATAGGAGTTGAGCAGCGAGATCACCACAGGCATGTCGGCGCCGCCCACGGGCAGGGTGAGCCCGACCCCGAGCAGCAGGGAGAAGACCGTGAGCGCCGGCAGACCAGCCGGCAGACCGTTGAGCACCAGAACGGAACTGGCCAGAGCGAGCAGGGCCAGGGTGATGTTGACCCCATGGCGCTGGGGCAGGAGCATCCAGCCGGGGGTCGGCAGCCATCCCTGCAACTTGCCCATCGCCACGATCGAACCGCTGAAGGTGATCGAGCCCACCAGAACCGACACCAGCACCGACAACACCGCCAGCAGGCCCAGGGGCGTGGGCAGGGCCGAAGCGCCGAGCGCCACCAGCAGCGAGGCCACACCGCCACAGCCGTTGAACAGGGCCACCACCTCCGGCATCGAGGTCATCGGCACCTTGTAGGCCACCACGGCACCCACGCTGCTGCCCAGCACCAGCCCCAACAGCATCCACGGCCAGCCGGCCAGGCCCTGGTCGAGCAACAGACCCACCACCGCCAGGCCCATCGCCGCCGCCGCCAGGCCATTGGCCCAGCGGGCCGTGCGGATCCGCGAGAGTCCCTTGAGCCCCAGGGCCAGCAGCAGCACCGCCCCCAGATCGATCGCGAGGTGGCTCATGAGGCCGGCCCCCGACGGCGGAACATCGCCAGCATCCGATCGGTCACCAGGAAACCTCCCACCACGTTGAACAGGGCAAAGCCCAGCGCCACCGCCCCCACCAGGCGCAGGGCCGGGGTCGTGGCCTGACCGATCAGGGCCAGGGCCGCCAAAAGAGTGATGCCGCTGATCGCGTTGGCCCCCGACATCAAGGGCGTGTGCAGGGTGGGCGGCACCTTGCCGATCAGCTCGAAGCCCAGGAGGCTGCCCAGCAGCAGCACCCAGAGGGCCTCGGAAAGGGAAAACGTTTCGCTCATGCTGTGGCCTCCGTGCGGGCGGGACGTAGATCGGGGCGCCGGCAGGCCCCCCCATGGGTGAGCAGGCAGGGGTCCAGCAAGGGATCCTCCGGATCGATGTGGATCGTGCCCTCCTTGAGCACCACCTCCAGCAGGGCGGCCAGGTTGCGGGCGTAGAGCGCGCTGGCGTGCTGGGGCACCGTGGCCGCCAGATTGCCCGCCCCGATCACCAGCACTCCGCCCACCCACTCCTCGGCGTCGGCCCGGCTGGAGGCGCAGTTGCCCCCCTGGGCCACCGCCAGGTCGACCACCACCGACCCCGGGCGCATCCCCGCCAGCATCTCCTCGGTGATCAGCAACGGTGCCGGCCGACCGGGCACCTGGGCCGTGCAGATCACCACATCGGCGTCCTCGAGCTGCTTGGCGAGGATCTGGCGCTGGGCCTCCTGGAACACGGCTCCGGCCTCACGGGCATAGCCCCCCGCCTCACCAGGAGCCTCCTCCAGCTGGGGTGGCTCGATGAACCGGGCCCCAAGCGATTCCACCTGTTCGCGGGCGGCGGGGCGCACATCACTCACCCGGACCACCGCTCCGAGCCGGCGGGCCGTGGCCACCGCCTGCAGGCCCGCCACGCCGGCGCCCAGCACCACCACCTTGGCGGGCTGCACCGTGCCTGCCGCTGTCATCAGCATCGGGAAGAAGCGATCCAGGGCTGCGGCGGCCAGCAGCACGGCCTTGTAGCCGGCGATGTTGGCCTGGGACGAGAGCACATCCATCGCCTGGGCCCGGCTGATCCGCGGCAGCAGCTCCAGCGCCAGGGACGACACCCGGCCCAGTTCCAGCTGGTCGATCAGGGCCTGGTTGCGGTAGGGATCCAACAGGCCCAGCACCAGGCTGCCCGCCGGCAGGGCCTCCAGCCGACCATCACCCCCCTCCGAGCTCAGCAGCGGTGCCTGCACCGACAGAACCACATCGGCCTGGCGCCAGCGCTCGAGGCTCTCGGAGGTGGGGAACACCTCCGCCCCCGCTTCGTTGAAGGCCGCATCGCTGTAGCCGGCCGCCCGGCCGGCTTCGGCTTCGATCCAGACCCGTGCCCCCCGGGCCAGCAGGCGCTTCACGGTCTCAGGGGTGGCCGCCACCCGGGTCTCCCCGGAGCGCCGCTCCCGCGGAACCAACACAGTCGTCAAGGCGGCTTCGCTGATGGGTCTTGCCTCAGTGATCGACAATCCCAGCGCCCCGTGCCACGACCCGGTCGGCTTTGTGCGCAGTCCGGCACACAATCCGGCCTCCATTGGGCCCGGGCGGCCTCAGGCGGCCTGGAGCCAGCGGCTCAGCTCCTGCCGCGGCACCGCCTCACCGCTGGTGATCTCGATGATCCGCCCGATCGCCGCCGGATCGTCCAGGGCATCAAGCGTCACCCGGGCCACCAGGCGCCGGGGGATGCTGTTGCTCTCCTGCTGGTCCGGACCGGAGAAGCGGATGCCCTGGGCCTCCAGGTTCTCCTCGTTCTCGTTGAGGCCACCGGGACGAATCACCGTCCAATCCAGGCCGCTGCCTGCCAACCAGCGCTCCCCCAGCCCCTTCCAGAGCAGGATCAGGCCAAACAGATTCAGCGGGTGCAGCCACCTGCCGCTGCAGAGCGAGCTCACCAGCACCAGCCGGCGCACCCCCGCCGCCTGGCAGGCCTCGGCCTGGGCCCGCACCAGCAGGGCATCCACCCGCAGCGGGCCCGTGAGGTCGATCGAAGGGCGGGCGCCGGTGGCGATCACCAGGGCGTCGACCCCCTCAAGGGCCGCGCGCAGGGCCGGGCCATCGCCCAGCTCCAGCCGCACCACCTCGGCCCCCTCGAGACCCTCGGGCAGCTCGGAGTCGGGGCGCACGATCGCCCGAACGCTCCAGCCGCGCCCCAGGGCCTCCTGCACCACCCGCCAGCCGGTCTTGCCGGAAGCCCCGCTCACCGCCAACAAACCCATCGCAACGCCTGGCTTACGGCACCCGTTCTAGGGAGGTTGGCGCTGCCGACACAATGGCGCCATGTCGGCCCCCTCCTTTGACTTGGGCGCGGCGCGGCCCGCCCCCGGGGCCCCGCCTTCCCTGCGGCCCCGCCAGTGGCAGAGCCAGCTGATCGGGCTCCTGCGCCGGCGCCTGGAGCGCCCCGAGCCCAGCGGCCACGATGTGCTGATCCACGCCGGCCCCGGCGCCGGCAAGACCCTGGGCGCCCTGCTGGGTTTCCAGCGCCTGCACCACGAGGGGCGCCTGAGCCATTTCCTGGTGTTCTGCCACCGCAGCTCGATCGCCTCCCAGTGGCGCGGCGCCGCCGAGCGCCTCGGCCTGCGGCTGCGGGACTGGGATCCCGACCAACCCCAGGATCTGGCACCCAGGGAGGAGCGCGAACCCTGGCAGGGGCTGCTGCTCACCTACCAGGGGGCGGGCCGCCACCGGCTGGCCCTGAAGCAGGCCCTCGCCGGGGCCGGGATCGGGCGGCTGCTGGCGATCGCCGATGAGGTGCACCACCTGGGGGTCGATCCCGAGGAACCGGACGCCGCCGCCTGGGGCCATGCCTTCACCAGCCTCAGCGAGCCTGCCGCCCTGCGCCTGGGGCTCACCGGCACACCGTTTCGCGCCGACAACCTGGCCTTCTGCGCCGCCCGCCGGGTGCCGGTGCTGGAGCAGGGCCAGACCGCCTGGCGCATCGAGCCCGACCTGAGCGTCGAGCCGCGGCAGCTGATCGTGGCCGGCGACGTGCGTCCGCTCGAATTCCGCTTCCAGGACGGCTGGGTGGACCACGGACGGGCGGGGGCGGCCAGCGGCGAACTGGAAGGCTCTCCGCTCTCGGTTGAAACCCGCGAGAGCTGGCGCGCCCGCAACCTGCGCCGGGCGATCCGCCTTGGAGACGCCAGCAGCATCGCCCTGCGGCTTCTGCTCAATGCCAGGCGCCGTCTGGAACGCGTGCGCCGGGAGCACCCCCAGGCCGGCGGACTGGTGATCGCCCGCGACATTGCCCACGCCCGCCGCATCACAGGACTGCTGGAGGAGGAAGGGGACCGGGTGCTGCTGGTGCACTCCCAGGACCCGGAGGCCCCCCAGCGACTGGCGGCCTTCCAGGCGGGGGAGGCTCATTGGCTGGTGAGCATCGACATGTGCGCCGAGGGCTTCGATGCCCCGCGGCTGCGGGTGGTGGCCTACCTGACCACCGTGGTGACCCGCAGCCGCTTCGTGCAGGCGATCACCCGGGCGGTGCGCATGGACGGCAGCCGCTCGTCGCTCGAGCCGATTCCGCGTCAGCCTTCGTTCGTTTATGCCCCGGCCGATCCGCTGCTGATCGGCTACGCCCGCAGCTGGTCACTGGTGGAGCCCTACCTGGTGCGCAGCCGTCCGCTGCCGGAGGAGCCCTGCGCCGGAGGCAGCTCGGCCCAGGGCCTGCCGCTGCAGGCCCTGGCGGACCGGGCAGGGGCGGAATTGCGGCTGGGGGGGCCCCACTTACCGGCGTTCCTGCAGTCCTGATTACATTCCAATAGCGAAAAAAATGCGACGTTCTGCGTAGCAACGCCTCAATCGCCCCATGGACGACCAGCGTGGTGCCAGCTCAGAGGGATCCATGAACGGCTCCGCCTACCGACGGCTCACCGTGGCGGTGAACTGGGCGATGGCCCGAATCGGCACCCTCGACGCCAGCGAGCGGTTCGAGGACAGCTACGCCATCACCCAAGAGTTCGCCGAATGGCTGCTGTGCCTGGAGGAGCAACCGGAGCACCTGGCCTCTACGGTGCAGATGGTGCCCCGCAACCCTGGAAAATTCGGCCCTTCCCCAACCGACCCGCGTCAGCAGGACGGCCTGCTGGAGATCTGATCGCTGCCATGGGTGGCTCGGGACCCCCGACATCGGGCCATGGGGGCGGCGAGCAGGACAGCGCTCCGAACGGATCCCCTAAGCTCAACTCATAGTCAGTTCACATAAGCCCATGGCCCCCGACGCGATCAGCAACGGGACCGAGAACCTCGTGATCGTCGGCTCCGGCCCCGCCGGCTACACCGCCGCCATCTATGCCGCCCGGGCCAACCTTTCCCCGATCGTGATCACCGGCTTCCAGGCCGGCGGCATCGCCGGTGGCCAGCTGATGACCACCACCCATGTGGAGAACTTCCCCGGCTTCCCCGACGGCATCCTTGGGCCCGATCTGATGGACCGGATCAAGGCCCAGGCCGTGCGCTGGGGCTCGCGCCTCATCGAGGCGGACGCCGACGCCATCGACCTCTCCGAGCGCCCCTTCCGCCTGCTGGTGGACGGCCAGGAGATCCGCACCCAGTCCCTGATTCTCGCCACAGGCGCCAGCGCCAACCGCCTGCACCTGCCCAGCGAAGCCCGCCTCTGGAGCGCCGGCATCAGCGCCTGCGCCATCTGTGACGGGGCCACCCCCCAGTTCCGCGACGCTGAACTGGCGGTTGTGGGGGGCGGTGATTCCGCCTGCGAGGAGGCCGTCTACCTCACCAAATACGGCAGCCACGTGCATCTGATCGTGCGCTCCGATCGGCTGCGGGCCAGCGCCGCCATGGCCGATCGGGTGCTGGCCAACCCGGCGATCACCGTGCACTGGCACAGCGAACCGGTGGATGCCCTCGGGGAGCAATGGCTCACCGGTCTCAGCCTGCGGGACCGCCTGAGCGGCGAAACCCGCGTCCTGGCCGTGCGCGGCCTCTTCTACGCCATCGGCCACACCCCCAACACCGCCCTGGTTCAAGACCAGCTGGAGCTGGACGAGCGGGGCTATGTGGTGGTCCAGCCCGGACAACCCACCACCAGTGTCGAAGGCGTCTATGCCGCCGGAGACGTGGCCGATGCCGAGTGGCGCCAGGGCGTCACCGCCGCCGGCAGCGGCTGCCAGGCGGCCCTGGCGGCCGAGCGCTGGCTCAGCCACCACGAGCTGGCCGTCACCGTGAGTCGGGCGGCGGTGGACCCCGCCCCCGCCGATCAGCCGGCACCCACCGCCACCAGCGACACCGAGAACTTCGATCCAGCCGCCCGCTGGCAGAAAGGCAGCTTCGCCCTGCGCAAGCTCTACCACGACAGCGCCAGGCCGCTTCTGGTGGTCTACACCTCCCCGAGCTGTGGCCCCTGCCACGTGCTCAAGCCCCAGCTCAAGCGGGTGCTCGAAGAGCTGGGCGATGCCGCCCAGGGGGTGGAGATCGACATCGAAGCAGAACCGGCCATCGCCCAGCAGGCCGGGGTCAGCGGCACCCCCACGGTGCAGCTGTTTGCCGGCAAGGAACTCAAGCAGCAGTGGAAAGGGGTCAAGCAGCGCAGCGAATTCCGCAGCGCCATCGAGGCCTGCCTGGCCTGAGCGCTCGGAAGTTCAGCTCGGCCTGAGCTTGCTCAGCGGCGCCTGGGTCCACCGGGGCGGTTACCGCCCGGACGGGGCCCACCGGCGCCGACATTGCGCTCCCGGTAGGTGATGCGGCCGCGGGTGAGGTCGTAGGGGCTGATCTCCACCAGCACCTTGTCGCCGGCCAGCAGCTTGATGCGGAACTTGGTGAGCTTGCCGGCAGCGCGGCACAGGCACTGGTGACCTGCCGGCTGCTCCAACGTGACCAGGTAGAACCCGTTCCCCTGTTCCTTCTCGATCACGCCGGAAGTCTCGATCATGCGGTGGTGCGACGGAAAGTTCGTGAGTGGTTTCAGCTTAGTTGTCGCCCCTGCGGGCCTAGGGTCCGGCCACCCGCACCTCCACGCCCGTGATCGTTCCGCCCCTGAGCATGGATCTGGGCCTGCTGCTGATTTCGATCGGGGCTGTGAACCTCTGGAAGGCACGGGGCGGCACGGTCAAGCGGGGCTGAACCCTGCTTTGGTTCCATGTCCCGCGTCTGCCGGCCTGCCTTCTCGGCCCAGCGGGCCAGCACCCTGCTGTTCCACAAGCCCTACGGGGTGCTCAGCCAGTTCACCCCCGAGCCCGGCAGCGCCTGGGGTGCCCTGGCGGAGCACATCCCAGTGGCCGGGGTCTATGCCGCCGGCCGCCTCGATGCCGACAGTGAGGGGCTGCTGCTGCTCACCTCCGGGGGGCGGCTACAGCAGCGGCTCACCGACCCCCGCTGGGGCCACTGGCGCCGCTACTGGGTACAGGTGGAGGGCACACCCGATCACGATGCGCTGGAGCAGCTGCGGCAGGGGCTGCTGGTGCAGGGCCGCCGGACCCTGCCGGCCCGGGCCGAGCGGCTGGAGGAGCCCCAGTGGCCAGCACGCACCCCAGCGATTCGCCATCGCCTGCAGGTGCCCACGAGCTGGCTGCAGATCGAGCTGCGGGAGGGGCGCAATCGCCAGGTGAGGCGCATGACCGCCGCCGTGGGCCTGCCCACCCTGCGGTTGATCCGGGTGGGCCTCGATCTGATGGATGGCGGCCCCGTGCTGGATCTCACCGGCCTCGGCCCCGGCCAGTGGCGGAACGTGACGGCGGAAGAGGCCGAGCGGCTGGATCGCCTGTGCGGCGGAGCGCCTTTCCCGGGCGCCGTAAAGAAGCGGCAGCCCTAGACCAGCACCTGCTGCAGCTCGCGGGCGGTCTGCAGCTGGCCGTAGTAGTAATTCGCCCGGGCCCGGCGGTCCGGATCCTCCAGGCTGTCGAGGGCATCGAAGCCCAGGCTCACCCAGAGCTCATGGCCGCAGGCGCGGTTGATCTCATCGATCGCCTCCTGCTCCAGGTTGAGCAAACGGCGCTGCAGATTCTTCACCTGGGAGATCGACATCGGCGGGGCGGACAACCGCGGCCATCGTACAGATGTACTGGCGGCCATGGGCGGCCCGCGCCGCTCAGAAGGGAAGCTTCTTCTTGGCGGACTTGTCCAGGTCGGCGTCCATTTCCTTCAGCCGTTTGAGGATGCGATCGAAGTATTCCTTGAGGTAGTCCTCCAGCCGGGTGGTTTCAGCCGCATCGAGGCCGAAGGCGGCATAGCTCTCCTCCATCGGCGCATCGAGGGGCTCCCCGCCGCCGGTGACCTCCGCAAACGCCAGCCGCTCGGCCACGTTCACCCCCGGCTCGAAGAACGACGCCAGGGCCTGCATCAGCTGGATCAGGACCGGCCGCACCCGGAACACCCGCGCCGAGCGACCACTGAGCTGCTCGCAGAGCTGCACGATCTCACCGGTGTTCCAGGCCTTCGGCCCCACCACCGGGAACGCGCGACGCACGGTTTCGCTGCGCCCCAGGGCGGCCACGGCGAAGCGGGCCACGTCCTGGGTGTTCATGTAGGCGATCGGTGTGGGCGTGCCGCTCACCCAGACGGTCTGGCTTTCGAGCACCGGGATCGCGAACTGGCCGATCACCCCCTGCATGAAGGCGGCGCCGCGCAGGATCGTGTAGTCGAAATCGGACTGCTCCAGGAGCTGCTCGGTGCAGGCCTTGATCTCCATCAGCGGCACGGCCGGGTGCTGCGCGGCCCCCAGCAGCGAAAGGAACACAAAGCGCTTGACGCCGGCCCGGTCGCAGGCGCGCAGCAGGTTGAGCTTGCCCTCCCAGTCGATCGTCTGGTTCGAGGCGGTGTCGGTGGGGCGGGCCGTGGCGGCGTCGATCACCGCCTCCTGGCCCTCGAGGGCGTAGTCGAGGCTGGCGGGTTCGAGCAGGTCGCCGCGGGTCAGTTCGCAGCCCCACTCCTGCAGGAAGTGAGCCTTGCGGGGCGCGCGCACAACGCAGCGCACCTGGTGGCCCTGATCAATGGCATGGCGGGCGATCTGGCGGCCGAGGGTGCCCGTTCCACCGACTACCAGAACCTTCATGAAGGCGATCCGCCGCACGGGGGCCGAGCCTAGGGCTCAAGGGTCCGGGGCGCGTTCGAAGCCCCGGGCACCCCGGCGCTCAGTCCTTCTGGAGCTTGAGCAGCAGGGCGCCGCCCGCCAGCCCAACGGGAATCAGCACGAAGAAGACCGCCACGATGCCGAAGATTTCAGAGGCCATGGCCAAGGAACCGGTGAGGATTACCTATCTAGCGTCCCGACGGCTCGCCAGGCGCCCCTGAATCGCCCGTAAGGGGCTTTGTCACGGGCTTGCGAGCCAGCTCCAACGAGCGAGCCAGCTCCAACGAGCGAGCCAGCTCCAACAGCCGTGGCCAGGGGGCGTCGCTGCGGATCTGGGCCGCCATCACGGCGCTGGCCCGGGCCTCCCAGCCGTCGCCCCGGAGGGCCGCCACCAGCTCCGCCAGCCGCGGGGGGCCGCTGCCCAGCCGCCGGGCGATCAGCGCCAGGGGCCAGCAGCGGGCCGGCAGGCCAGGGTCGGCGCTCAGGGCGCGCAGCAACCGGGCGCCCTCGCTCCCCAGGCTGGCCTCCCCTCCAGCGGCGATCACCGCCTGTTCGCCCGCCTCCATCGCCCCCAGGGTGGGGAGATCCTGCAGGGGGCCGATCCAGAGCGGTCCACTGATGGCCCAGCGGGTCTGCTCCAAAGGGGTCTGGGTCGCCTGCGCGCTCCCGCAGTCGCAGGCCCCCCAGCCCCGCAGGCTCAGCAGGCTCTGCACCTGTTGATCGCCGCAGCCATGGCAGTGGGCCACCAGGCCCAGGTTCGCCTCCTCTCCCGGCGCTGGCCGTCGCCTGAGCTGCACGGCGGTGCGAAAGGTGCGGCCCTCACTGAACGAGAACAACGGCCGCACCCCCCGGCCCATGGCCCAGGCGGTGCGGGCGATCACCCCCAGCTGCAGGCGCAGGGCCAGCTCCCAGCTGGCGGGATGGGCCCGGGCCGCCGCCCCGAGCGAACGGATCGCCGCCGGCCGGTCGTGGCCGGTGGGGGAGCGGCCATCGGTGCTGGCCACATACAGCGCCCCATCGAAGGCCACCGCCTCCAGGGCCAGGGGCAACAGGACCGTGGGGCAGCCGAACCCATCGAGATCCACCAGCTCGAAGCGGCGCCGCTCCAGCAGGCAACCCGCCAGCAGCTGCTGGGCGGTGAGGGCCGAGCAGCGGACCGGCTCCCGATCGGCCGTGGCGCCGGCTCCTTCACCGGCGCCTTCACCGCTGCCCAACGGGGCCAGGTTGGCCTCCAGCAGCGGCAGGCGATCGCCGTCGGCGTCGTTGGCCCAGACCACCTCTGCCCCGGCTTCGATCCCGTAGCGCAGGGCGCGAATGCCGCAGCCCGCCATCAGATCGAGCACCCGGAGGCGCCCCCGCTCGGCCCGCAGTTGCCGGGCCAGGAGCACGCCCAGATCCCGCGACGGACGCGACTCGGGCCGGAAGAAGCCGCCTCCGGTACGCACCCGCACGGCGGCTTCGCAATAGTGAGAGCTTCCGATCGCGATGGCCGACCAAGTGACCACGAGCCTGGCTCAGCCTGTCGCCACCGCGGGAAGTGGCTGGGGCCGCCACGGCACCTGGCGCTGGCGCGACCAGGCCTGCCACTGGCGGGTGCTGGGGGAAGAGAGTCACCCTGCGGTGCTGTTGATCCACGGCTTCGGGGCCGCCAGCGGCCACTGGCGCCACACGGCGGCCCCCCTGGTGGCGGCCGGCTGGTGCGTCTATGCCATTGATCTGATCGGCTTCGGCGCCTCCGATCAGCCCGGCCTGCGCCTCGACAACCGCCTCTGGGCGCGCCAATGCGCGGCCTTCCTCGCCCAGGTGGTGGGCCGGCCGGCGGTGCTGGTGGGCAATTCCCTCGGCGGCCTTGTGGCGGTCACCACCGCCGTGCTCGCTCCGGTCTGGGTGCGGGCGGTGGCGGTGGCCCCGCTGCCGGATCCCACCCTGCTGATGCCGATTCCCAGGCGGCGGCCCCCCTGGCGGCGCCGGCTGCGGAGTTCCCTGGCGGTCCTGCTCTGCACCGCCCTGCCTCTGGAGCTGCTGCTGCCCCTGATCGCCCGCACCCCGCTGCTGGATCTGGCCCTCTCGGCCGCCTACCCCAACCGCGGCGCCATCGACGGCGAGCTGCGCCGCCTGATTGCCCGGCCGGCCCTGCGGCCCACCGCCGCCTGGGCCCTGCGGGGCATGAGCATCGCCATGGCCCTGCGCCCCCGGGGGGCCACCGCCGCCGCGCTGCTGGAGCGCATGGCCCAGCCGCTGCTGGTGCTCTGGGGCCGCAAGGATCAGCTGGTGCCCGTGGCCATGGCCGATCGGCTGGTGCGCCACAAACCCGATCTGGAGTTGCAGCTGCTCGATGGACTCGGGCACTGCCCCCACGACGAAGCTCCGCAGCACTTCAACCCAAGGCTGCTGGGCTGGCTGGAGAACCTGAGCTCGCCGGTCAGCACGTAGTTTGGGGCTCGATCCGCTCTGGGCATGAAGCACACCCTTTCGGTGCTGGTGGAGGACGAGTCCGGAGCCCTCAGCCGCATCTCCGGCCTGTTCGCCCGCCGCGGCTTCAACATCGAGAGCCTGGCCGTGGGCCCCGCGGAGCAGTCCGGCAAATCCCGGCTGACCATGGTGGTCGAGGGGGACGACCGCACCCTCGAGCAGATGACCAAGCAGCTCAACAAGCTTGTCAATGTGCTGAGCGTGCTGGATCTCTCCCGCATCCCAGTCGTGGAAAGGGAACTGATGCTGCTCAAGGTCTCCGCCCCGCCGGAGAACCGGGCCGCGATCCTCGATCTGGTGCAGGTCTTTCGCGCCAACGTGGTCGATGTGGCCGAAAACGCCCTCACCCTCGAAGTGGTGGGGGACCCCGGCAAGCTGGTGGCCCTCGAGCAGGTGCTCGAAAGCTTCGGCATCCTCGAGATCGCCCGCACTGGCAAGGTGGCCCTGGAGCGGGCCTCCGGCGTGAACACGGCCTATCTCAAGGTGATCGCCTCAGACAAGCGCGTGCCCACCTGAACCGGCGATCCACAGAGAGCCTCAGGGGTCTCAGGGCTTGCCCTTGACCAGAGTGCCCCCCTCCAGCAGCCGTGCCCTGGTGATCTTGTCCCCCTGCTGGATGCGGTCCACCACATCCATCCCCTTGATCACCCGGCCGAAGACGGCGTAGCGGCCATCCAACTCCGGCAGACCCCGCAGGGCGATGTAGAACTGCGCGCTGGCGGAGTTGGGGTCCTGGGAGCGGGCCATGGCCAGGGCACCGCGCTCGTGCACGAGCTTCAGTTTGCTGCTCTCACCCGGACCGGCCGCCTCCTGGCCGTAGCGGGGCTCCCCTTCCCCCTCGAGGGAGAGCTCCAGGGGGATCAGCCGAGGCTGCCCCTGGGCCGGATCGATGAAGCTGCCCAGGCCGTACTGGCTGGGATTCACCTTGGGATCGGCGCTCTGGGGATCACCCCCCTGGACCACGAAGGGCACGGGCTCGCGCACCACCCGGTGGAACACGGTGTTGTTGTAGGCCCCACGGCCCACCAAATCGACGAAGTTGCCAGCCGTGAGCGGGGCGGCCTTGCCATCGAGCTGCACCTGCACCTCCCCTTTGCTGGTCTCGAGGGCCACCACGGCGGTGCCGCTCAGGCAGGGCACCGCCCCGGTGGCGCAGCCCAGTTCACTGTGACGTTGCTCAGCCCCGCAGGCCGAGAGGGTCAGGGGAGAAAACGCCAGCACCAGGGCCAGCAGAACACGCAGGGGGCCCATCTCAAACCCCCTCCAGAGGCACCTTGAGGAAGCGGGCCAATTCGGCGCCGCCCTGCTCCAGGTCGCTGAGGCCGATGGGCTCACCCACCCGGGTCAGGGGCAGGTCGCGGCGCCCTTGAACGCGCAGGGACAGGCGCCGGCGTGGGCTGAGACCCTCGCGCACCTCCACCTTCACGGCCTGGATCTCACGCAGGGGGATGTCCAGTTGAATCCACTGGCGGAAGCCCCGACGGGTGATCGTGCACTGGCCGGCGGCCCGATCAAAGCGGTTGACGCCGGAGCCCACATCGAGAGCAATCACAACCCAGAGATAGGTGGCGAGCAGCACGGCCGCCAGGCTGTAGGCCCCCATCACCAGGCCCTGGGGAACCCAGAGCAGCTCGGCGGGGTGCCCCACCGGCAGCAGATCCACACCCAGGTAGCTGGAGAGGCTGGTGAGCAGGAAGCCGACTCCACCGGTGCTGACCAGGACCGCCACCAGCACGTTGGAGAGCCGGCGGGAGCCGAGCACCGACTGCTCCAGCAGTTGCGGAGCCGAGGCCGGAGCCCCGGGGGAGGCGGAGGGGGAAACCGAAGGCATGACGTGGGGCGTGCGGCGGCTGGAGATGGCCATCTTCGCGCCGCGGGGGGCACGCCGTCCGCTGTGGGGCCGATGGACATCAGAAGAAATACCTAAAACACCCTGCGCGACGGGCGGTGTCAGCCCATTGCAACCTGCCTCGCGATCGCCAATGGGGTTGTTACCATCCCCCCTGTAACCCAAAGCTCGCGGGTGTTTTCTCCCGCACGGCTCCTTCGCACCCATGACGATCGCTCTAGGGGGCGCGCCTTCAGCCCGGGGATGGTTCGACGTCCTCGATGACTGGCTCAAGCGCGACCGCTTCGTTTTTGTGGGCTGGTCGGGTCTGCTGCTGTTCCCCACGGC